>NZ_AFAL01000055.1 GCF_000193225.1 Verminephrobacter aporrectodeae subsp. tuberculatae At4
GCAACAGGATTCGATGACGCTGTGCAGCAGCTTGTTCGCGCCCACGATGGCGTCGGTGGGGCAGGCCTTGATGCACAGGGTGCAGCCGATGCACCAGGCTTCATCGATGAACGCCACCGCGCGCGGCCCCTGCGTGCCGTGCGCGGCGCTCAGGGGCAGGGGGGGCATTCCGGTGATGGCCGACAGGCGCGCAATGCCCTCGGCGCCTCCGGGCGGGCATTGGTTGATCGCCGCCGACCCCTGCGCGATGGCCTGCGCGTAGGCTGCGCAATCGGGGTAGCCGCAGCGCGTGCACTGCGTTTGCGGGAGTGCGGCGTCGATCCGCGCCGCAAGCTCGGCGGTCCGGGCGGCCGGGGTGTCGGCTGCTTGCAGTCGTCGGCTCAAGTCTTGTGTGCCGTGCTGCTGCGGCGGCTGCGCGCGGCGCCCGGGTCGGATCGGGTGGGTGCTGCGGCGGCGGTGTCCGGGGACGTCACCCAGCGGGTGGCCACGGTGGCTCGCGCGCCCGCTGCCTTGGCCGTCAGCTTGCGGGCCGGCGGCGGCGGCTCGTCCGGGGTTTGGCTTTGTTCTGCCACGGGCGCTGCGTGCTCATGCTCCAGGATGAAGGCGCGCACCTGCGGGTAGACCATTTCGCGCCAGCGGCGGCCGCTGAAAATGCCGTAGTGGCCGGCGCCCTTGGCCTCCAGGTGGCGCTGCTCCTTGCGCACGATGCCGCTGCACAGGTCATGCGCGGCCTCGGTCTGGCCTGATCCGGAGATGTCGTCGAGCTCGCCTTCCACCGTGAACAGCGCGGTGGTCCTGATGTCCTGCGGGCGCACGCGCTCGACTTGGCCTTCGGGCGAGCGCACGTCCCAGGTGCCATGCACCAGTTTGCATTTCTGGAAAACGGTCTCTATGGTTTCCAGGTAGTAGTCCGCGTCCATGTCGAGCACCGCGTTGTATTCGTCGTAGAACTTGCGGTGCGCTTCGACGCTGGCGTCGTCGCCCTTGATCAGATCCTTGAAATAGTCGTAGTGGCTGGACGCGTGGCGGTCGGGGTTCATGGCCACGAATCCGGTGTATTGCAGAAAGCCCGGGTACACGCGCCGGCCCACGCCGGGGAAGTTGTCCGGCACGCGGTAGATGACATTGTTCTCAAACCACTCGAAGCTGCGGTTGTTCGCCAGGTTGTTCACGGACGTGGGCGACTTGCGGGCGTCGATGGGGCCGCCCATCATGGTCATGGTCAGGGGCGTCGTCTCGCCCCGGCTGGCCATCAGCGAGACGGCCGCAAGCACGGGAACGGTGGGCTGGCACACGCTGACCACATGGCAGTTGCCATGCACGGCCTGCAGGTGGCGGATGAACTCCTGCATATAGTTCACATAGTCGTCGAGGTGGAATTCGCCTTCGGACAGCGGCACCAGGCGCGCATTTTTCCAGTCGGTGATGTAGACCTTGTGCTCCCGGAGCATGGTGCGCACGGTGTCGCGCAGCAAGGTGGCGTAGTGGCCCGAGAGCGGCGCCACGAGCAGCACCGCGGGCTGGGCGTTGAGCCGGGTGAGCGTGGCCGGCTCGTCGGAGAAGCGCTGGAAGCAGCGCAGCGTGCAAAACGGTTTGTCCAGTTCCTCCCGCTCGTGCACGGCGACGCTCACACCGTCCACGTCCACCGCGTGGATCTCGAAGGCCGGTTTTTCGTAGTCCTTGCCCAAGCGGTAGAGCAGTTCGTACCCGGCGGACATGTATTGCGCCAGCGGGCTTTCGCTGAACGGGGACATCGGGTTGCTCAGGAATTTGGCAGCGGCCTGCGCAAAGCCGGTAAAGGGTTCGATCAACGAGCGCTGGGTTTCATAGATGTGATAGAGCATGGGGTGGGTTTTGGCTTGCGTTGCAGTCAATGTAGCAGACCGGGGTAGCCCCGGGTGCCGGCTTGGTAATGCGCTGGTAAACGGGCGCATGGCGCGGTGACAGCGTCGTACGCGCAGGATACGTCATCATGGACTCGCCACGCCCGGTGCCGTGGCCGGCCCTCCGGGGCACTTATTCCACAGTCATCCCGGCGAGCTTGACCAAGCGGCTCCAGCGGGTGATGTCTTGCCGCAGCTGCGCTGCCAGTTGCTCGGCGTCGCCGGCGACGAGTTCGCCGCCGGCGTCGGTAATTTTCTGCACCACCCCCCGGCTTCTGAGGATGCTCGTGATGGCCTGGTTGAGGTAGGCCACGCGCTCGGGCGGCGTTCCTGCGGGCGCAAAGAAGCCGTACCAGTCCTCGAACTGCATTCCTTTGAAGCCCTGTTCTTCCAGGGTGGGGACGGCCCTGAAGTGGCCCACGCGGCGCGGGCTGGAGATGGCGATGGCCCGGAGCTTGCCCTGCTGGATCGCGCCGGACACCGAGGAGGTGGAGCTGATCATCAGGGTCACCTGTCCCCCCAGCAGGTCGAGCAGCGCGGGGGCCGCGCCGCGGTAGGGAATGTGCGTCATGGGAATTCCCGCGTCCTTTTCCAGCACCACGCCCAGCAGGTGAGACAGCGTGCCGTTTCCCGGGCTGGCGTAGGTCACGCTGCCGGTGTGCTCCTGGGCCATTTTGCGCAGGTCGGCCATGCTGCGCAGGGAGGAATTTGCCGGCACCACCAGCACCAGGGGCGCGGCGTTGATCTGGGTGATCGCAACGAAGTCCTTGAGCGGATCAAAGCCGGGGGCTTTGTACAGCACCGGGTTCACCGCCATGATGGACACTTGGGAGAGCAGCAGGGTGTAGCCGTCGGGCTTGCTGCCGGCGACGGATTGGGCGCCGATGTTGCCGCCCGCACCCCCCTTGTTTTCTGCCACGGCGGGCTGGCCCGTGGTGCGCGCCAGTTCGTTCGTGACGAGGCGCATGTGCATGTCATTGCCGCCGCCGGCCGGAAAGGGGGAGACCACGTGGATCACCTGGCTCGGGTAGTCGCCGACCTTGGGCAGCGGGTCGGCGGCGTAGCCGGTGCCCGGCAGGAGCAGTGGGGCGGCGCACAGCGCCAGGGTCTGGCGGCGGCGCATCCGGAATGCAGGGGGCAGGGGGCGGTTCATGGGGGCTCCTGTCGGGGTCTGGTTGCGGGGGGCGGTGGTGAATTGCGCGGCGGCGATGGCTTGCATCAGGTCCTGGCACAGGTCCTCGGGCGATTCCAGGCCGACGTGCAGCCGCACGAAGCTGCCGCGCCCATGCCATGCGCCGACGCTGCGCAGCGCGGCAGGGTCGATGGGCACGGCCAGGCTCTCGAACCCGCCCCACGAGGCGCCGATGCCAAAGCATTCCAAGGCGTCGACGAAGCGGTCCCGGCGCCCGGGGTCGGGGTCATGGAACTCGACCGCCAGGAGCCCGTTGCCGCCCTTGAAGTCGCGCTTCCAGAGGGCGTGGCCGGGGTCGTCGGGCAGGGCGGGATGGAACACCCGGGCCACGGCGGGTTGGCGGCCGAGCCACTGCGCCACGGCGAGCGCATTGCGCTCGTGCCGCTCCAGGCGCAGCTCCAGGGTGCGCAGGCCGCGCAGTGCCAGTGCGGCGTCGTCGGGGCTGACCGTCTGGCCGGTGGATTCGCTGAAATGCGCCAGGACCGGGTAGGCGCGTTCGTTGCACACGGCGGCGCCGAGCAACAGGTCCGAATGCCCGGCGATGTATTTGGTCGCGGCGAGTATGGAAATGTCCGCCCCCAGCGTGAGCGGATTCAGCAGCCAGCCCGAGGCCCAGGTGTTGTCCACGGCCAGCCAGGCACCGCAGGAGCGGGCCAGCGCGGCGAGCGCGGGCAGGTCCAGCATGTCGTTCAGGAGCGAGCCCGGCACTTCGGCGTAGATCATCCGCGTCTTTCCCGGGCGCAGTCGGGCGGCGACGTCGTGGCCGTCGGCGGCGTAGAACTCGCAGTCCACGCCCCGGGCCGGCAGCCAGGTGCTGCAAAAATGCCGCACGGGCGCGTACACCGCGTCGGTGATCAGCAGGTGCTCCCCAGGGCGCAGCAGGGCCATCAGCACCTGGGTCGCGGCCGCCAGGCCGGTCGGGTAGAGCTGGGTCCGGTGGCCCTTTTCCAGTTCGCTGAGCGCGTTTTCCAGGGCAAACGTGGTTTGCGTGCCGCGTGCGCCGTAGCTCAGGACCTGCCGGGTCTGGCGCTGCTGCCGCGCGGCGCGCCATTCGGCCACGCTGTCGAAGACGACGGTGCTCGCGCGCATGACGGGCGGGTTCACGGGCCGGGGGCCCTGGCCGGCGGGCGGGCGGCCGGTTTGCAGCAGGCGCGTGGTGCGGGTCGGTTGCATGCGCGCTCCCGCTTCAGGCGATGCGGTAGGCCGCGAGTTCCCGGGCATCGAGCTGGGCGACGAGGCCCGTCTCCCAGGCCAGGTAGCGCCGCGCGGCGTCCTGGTTGCCGTCGTGCCGGTCGTGCACGAAGAACAGGTAGTCGATGCACTGGGCGTCGTCCGGCGTTTCGGGGCTGCTCTCGAGCGCGTGGCCGGCCCGCTCCCACGCCTCGACGCCGCCGGCCAGCAGCTGGGG
>NZ_AFAL01000054.1 GCF_000193225.1 Verminephrobacter aporrectodeae subsp. tuberculatae At4
ATGCGCCGGCAGGCGATCGAGGAATGGGCGTCCACGTTGGCGCCACTGGCCGAATCCATCTACGTGCTGCTCAAACTGCTGCGTGATTCCGGCATTCCCCAGAAAGTCGCCGCAGAAAACGGCCAGTTTCAGCAGAACCTGTTACAGGGCCGCGCGTTCCAACTGCTGCGCCTGCGCATCGACCCGACCCTGAACCTGATCCCGGAAATCAGCGGCAACCGCATGATCGTCTCGGTACGGCTCATGCGCCAGCAGGGCGACGGGCGCCTGCACGCCTGCAGCGAGGACGCGGCCTTTGAACTGACCCTGTGCGCCTGAGAACCACCAGCACAAACAGGACGACGAAGATGGCCCAGCGCACCCGCACCCCACATACCGCCACGCCGCCGGCACGCACCGTCACCTGCCCCGGCTGCGGCGCCGACAGCGTCTACAGCGCCGCCAACGCCTACCGCCCCTTTTGCAGCGCGCGCTGCAAGCAGGTCGATCTGGGAGCTTGGGCGAGCGAGGACTTTCGCGTTCCGGCCGAGGCGCCCCCCGCCGACGCGCCGCATGGCGATCCCCGCCTGCAACACTGAACTGGCGCCCACACTTCGCCGACAGCCACGTTCGCTGCCGGCAGCACCGTTCGCCCGAAGTCGTCCGCGAGGGCAAGCACGCTGACCCAGATGGCGCCGGCGATCCCCGCACGGGATCGACATTCTTTGTCATACCAGCGGTGCGTCACGGCCGTGGCGGCTGTCTTTGCAAATCAGCGGACCGGTCCACGGGCAATAGCTATTCGGAATTGCAGAAATTTCCACGTGCGCCAGCGGCGTCGCCAAAATCCGGAAAACAAGCACATGGCGAACTATGCCATGCGCGCATAGTCATTATTGCAAAATCAAGACTTCCTCAGAACCACGGAGCCTCCATACAATCGGCCATCAGCGATACATAACCGAACGAGTGATTCCATTATTCGTACTGAATTTCTTGGCAGAAAATGCTTTTGCTCGAATGGGAACCCGCTGACACCCGCCCTTTTCCCTCGCTCCCCATGGTTTGCGCTTGCATGGAGGGGCTGTTTTTTTATACAAGCGAAAAGGAAATCTGCACATGTCCCAATATCTGATCACCGGAGCGACCGGAAACGTTGGCTCCGAAGTGCTGAGGCAGTTGTGCGCCACCGGTCACAAGCCGCTGGCGATGACGCGCGACGCCAAGTCCGCCGGGGCGAAGCTACCGGCAGGCGTCACACCG
Organism: Verminephrobacter aporrectodeae subsp. tuberculatae At4; assembly: GCF_000193225.1. Lineage (GTDB taxonomy): Bacteria > Pseudomonadota > Gammaproteobacteria > Burkholderiales > Burkholderiaceae_C > Acidovorax > Acidovorax aporrectodeae. The sequence goes on from NZ_AFAL01000054.1 coordinate 1,243, forward strand.
GTCGAGGCCGACTACAACGACCCGACGAGCCTTGACGCGGCAATGCGCGCTGTGGACGCCGTGGTGCTGATCTCGCCCGCCCATCGCGACATGGTGCAGCACCAGAGGGCCGTCCTTGACGCCAGCAAACGCGCGGGAATCCGCGACGTCGTGAAACTCTCGGGCCTGGGCGCCGATCTCCAGGCCGCGATCCGTTTGCCGCAACACCACGCGCAAATCGAGGCCCATGCGAACACGCTCGGCATTCGGCTCACCCCCGTTCGCCCCAATCTGTTCATGCAGGTTCTGCTGGGCAACGCCGCATCCATCGTTGCGCAAGGCAAAATTTATGCGCCGGCGGCCGATGGCAAGATATCGTTTACCGATGTCGGTGACATCGCCGCGGTCATCGTTGCGATTCTGGCCGACAACACGCTCAAGGGCCGTGCCCACGATATTTCCGGACCACAGGCCCTGAGCTACGCCGACGCGGCCACAAAGATCGGCGATGCAGTCGGCTACCCCGTCATGCATGTCGATGTGCCGGAGGATACTGCGCGCCAGGCAATGCGCGACGCCGGGATGGATCACTGGCTGGTCGAGGCGTTCCTCGAACTCTTCCAGATTTATCGTGCGGGCTACGGCGCGGGCATCTTCAGCGCGAATATCGAAAACATCCTCAAGCGCCCGGCGACGAGCTTCGACGCGTTCGCGCAGACCTGCAAGCAGGCGTTCGTTCGCGCCGCCTGAGACCGCTGCGCCAAGGTTCGTCCCGGTTTGGCATCTTTCCAGCTATTCCCCGTCAGCCTGTGGGTCGAGCAAGGATCCCAACAACGTCTCCTTGAACCACCGCTGAGCAGGGGTCAACCGGCGCCGTTTATGTGCAGCCAGATGAAAAGCGTGCTGCACGGACTCGAAGGGTAAGTCCCAATGCGTCAGTCCAAAATGAGAATCAGCATACTGGATGAATCGACGGGGAACCGTTGCAAGCAGACCGGTGCCGGGAAGATTTGCAATCATTGGAGAGAATGCATTGAAGACGGCCCTGACTTGGCGCACCCGATTTTGCCGCACCAACATGTCGTCCACCCATCCCCGAGCCATCCCCGAAAACGAACAAAGCGCATGCGGATGTTTGATATAAATATCGATTGGCATCGTCCCCCGCGGATGCCTTATGATCTCAGGGTCACCAATGATCACATAGGTTTCGAAAAAAAGAAAATCAGAAACCACCTCGGAATGCTCAATCAGCCCGGAGGTGATCGCAAACTCGACCTCCCCGGATTCAATGGCCCTGAATGCTTCCTCAAAACCAACCGGGCGAAAAATAACGGATACGTTTGCTGCCTTTTGGTGGATATGCGCAAAGAGTGGCGGGAAGATCGCATGGATTGCGTAATCAGTCAACCCGAGTGTGAAGGTTGCAGTCGAGCTTGACGAATCGAATGCATGCATGCGCTCCAATGCCTTTCTGGCGTGAGCAAGTGAAGAATCAACATCGCTGAACAGGGCATGTGCGACTGCCGTTGGCAGCATCGTATTATTGCGCCATTCAAACAGTCGATCGTTGAAAGACACCCTGAGCTTTTTCAACGATCTTGAGACGACAGGTTGAGAAATATCCAGAATTTCTGCTGTTTTTGTAGTGCTTTTCGTTTGATATAAAATCTGGAAGACTCTGAGAAGGTTCAGATCAAGAGATGCAAACAGGTCTGCCATATGCACTTTCTGGAGTTTGAAAATGGGCCATATTGTAGGGCACTTGCCCGTTACCGCCCTGCCCATTGGGTCGGAGCCAGTCGGCTTCGCAGTGGCTGCGGGCTGACGCCATCAGGGCATTGCGGTGCTGATCATCGATAAAGCCAGCGACTCCACAGGCGCATGCCTGCGTTGTCGCTGCGCGTAAACGTCAGCGCACCATGCGACCAGGATTCATGCAATAACACCGTGTATTTCATACCTCAGCGTATCGCTGCCTTTGGTGCCGTGCTGCGAATCCATGCCAGCCCAAGCCCCGCAGCACACATGGCCGCCCCAATCAGGGGGAGTTGCATATAGCTCGCCCCCTTGTCCAGCGCCATTGCCCCCAGCCAGGCACCCAGACCATTCCCGAGATTGAATGCCGCAATGTTGAAGGCCGAAGCCAGCACCGGCGCATCCCCGGCGTGCGACATCACCTGTATCTGCAAAGGCGGGATGGTCGAGAACAGCGCCATTCCGAAAAAGAAGACCGCGGCAATCATCCATACCGGATACTGCATGACCAAAGACACTGACAGCAGCACCACGATCAGAAAGGCAAGGCTGTACTGGACCGCACGGTGGATGTTCCAATCCGCCAACCGCCCACCCAGCGGGTTTCCAAGGAACATGCCAAAGCCAAAGAGCAGCAAAAGCGGCGCCACCCACCCGGAGGAAAGGCCTGTGACGTCGGTCAGCATCGGAGCGATAAAGGTGAAGGTCGTGAAAGTACCGCCGAAACCAAGCGTCGTCGTCATGAGTGCGCGGATCATCTCGGGTCGCGCAAGAACGGAGAATTCAGTCTTCAGATTGGCGATCTTCTGCGCGCTTACGCGCGGCAGGAAGAGGATCAACATCAGGGCTGCCACCCCCGCAACCCCGGCAAGAATCAGGAAACTCGTTCGCCAACCCAGTTCCTGCCCGATGGCAGTCCCCGCAGGCGAGCCGATCATATTGGCAATGGTCGAACCAAGGAAGACCGCAGCAATCGCGCGTGCGGCCTTGCCTGGCGCGACCAACTGCGTGGCAACCACCGCACCAAGCCCAAAGAAAGTAGCCTGCGCGAGTGCGGTAATGATCCGGGCCGTGATCATCCATTCATAGCTTGGAGCAAGAGCGCAAGCCAAGTTGCCCAGCGTAAAAACACCCATCAACGCAACCAGAACCGCCTTGCGCGGTGCCTGCACGAGAAACGGCGTCAGCAACGGCGCCCCGAGCACGACGCCAAAGGCATACCCGCTGATCAGATATCCGGCGGCCGGAATCGACACCCCCAGATCGGCAGCCACCTCAGGGAGCAGGCCCATGATGACGAATTCACTCGTGTTGATGACGAAAATCCCCAATGCGAGGATGAGAATGGAAAAAGGCATCTGGCACTTCCTTTCAAAAACCAAATGCTCGCAGAAAACAGCCGCATCGACACCAAAAATTCTTGCAAGCCGCGTTTCATTTTTGGGTGTTGAATCACAGCCCTGTGGCGTGAGATGATGGGATCAGTCAATCAATTGGGGAAACGATCGTGGGCTCAGACATCATTCTTTTGCCTCCTGAAGCAATGCCAACGCCTCGTGAACTCCGCTTTTCCGACGATCAAGCGGAGTATGCGGGGTTATTTCTGAACTACGACAGAGCACACACGGTTCTGGTATTGCCCGACTGGCGTGGCCATCGAACCGACTATGCCATGCGCCGAGGTGTCGAATTGGGGCGGAAAATCGACGCCAATGTGGTCGTGAGCGATTTGTTCACAACGAGCTACCGCCCCACCGATTACGCCGGGGATGCCGAACATTGGATCGCGGCAGCCTTGGCCAATCCACAGGCATTGCGACAGCGCTTGACCGGCTATGTGCAGGCGCTGACGGCACATATCGGAATCGCGCCATCCTCGGTGATTGTCGTCGGTTACTGTCTGGGCGGCGCGCTTGCCTTCGAAATGGGGCGGTCCGACCTTGGACTTTGTGCGGTGGTCTGCATCCATGGCATCCCCTCTTCCACCGCCCCGATACAGACACTGCGCTACAAGACCCGCTTCTTGGCCATTCATGGTGCATCGGATCCAATTATCGAGTTAGAGCATCTGACACGCTTCCAAGCCGAAATGACCCAGGCAAAAGTGGATTGGACCAGCCTCGCGCTCGGCCACGTACGCCACGGTTTTACTGACGAAGAAACTGACCCGCACGGTCACTCCCAGCGGTATGACCAAACGGCATCTCGGCGCACACTCGGCATGCTGGCGGCCTTTCTGAGCCTGGAGCTTTCGCCGTGATGTCCGATCCCCGCATTCTGCCGGTTGGACGCCGCTGATTTTTTGACAGCACGACGCAATCCGCGCTTGCTACCCTGGATGTATCCACATGGAATATATGAAACTGCGATCTATCGGAAAAAGCGGGCTTCACTCGTCGTGCATCGGTCTTGGCTGCATGGGCATGTCAGAATTCTATGGCAGTTTCGACGATGCAGAAAATCTTGCCACCCTTGAGCGGGCAATGGATTTGGGTGTGCGGATGCTCGACACCGCCGACCTCTATGGGAACGGGCACAACGAGGAGCTTTTGGGGCGCTTTCTTCAACAGACCCGGCACCGTCCGCTGATTGCGAGCAAATGTGGCATCGTGCGAACCGATGAAATCCTGTCGGACGGCAACTTCCGACGCGACCGCAATGGCCATCCGGATTATATTCGGGCCAGTTGCGACGCCAGCCTGAAACGCCTGAACATCGAGCAGATCGATCTTTATTACCTGCACCGCGTCGATCCCAAAATACCCATTGAGGACAGCATGGGTGCGCTGTCGGACTTGAAGGCCGCCGGGAAGATTCGCGCGATCGGTCTGTCGGAACCGACGCGCGAGGAACTTCAGCGTGCGGCGGCGGTCGTGCCGGTTGCGGCAGTGCAATCGGAATATTCGATCTGGACGCGCTCGATCGAGGCCGACGTGCTGCCCGAGATCCGCAAGATCGGCGCTGCGCTGATCTGCTATTCGCCGCTGGGTCGAGGGCTTCTGCGCCACCGGGGCCAGCTGCCCGTGCTGGAAAACGATGATTTTCGCCGCACGCTGCCGCGCTTTGCCACAGCCCACTTCGATGCGAATGGGTGGCTGTTCGACATACTCGAAACCGTTGCCACGGAGGCCAGCATGACCGTGCCGCAACTCATGCTGTGCTGGCTCTTGGCGCAAGGTGAGGACATCGTGCCCATTCCCGGTGCGCGCAAGATGGCACATCTTGAACAAAACGTGGCAGCCAGCACGCTGCGGCTTACCCGGCAGCAGTTGGATCATCTCTCCCATGCCTTCAGCGAAACGGCTGTTGCCGGGCAACGCTATAGCGAGGGCGTAGCCATCAAAGCCACCTGAGGTCCGCACCGGTTATCCGCTCAATCGCTGGCGTACTGGCCGAGTGCCTTGCTTTCCCTGTCCACGGCTTCCCGCACGAAATCACGAAACTCCAGCACATGGCGATAGCCTGCCAGCCGCTCTGCCATGACGAGCCATAGCGGCATGTCGCCAACCATGCCAGGTGCCATGACCGCCCTCACGCCCGGCAGGTGGCGTCCCACCATGTCGGGCAGGATTCCCACACCGATGCCGTTGCGGATGCCCTCAACCAATCCTGAAAACTCGGTGATGGCAATCTCTGGCCGGTGCGCGCCCAGTACCTCGCGCAGTTTCTGTTGCGGCATGCTGACGCCAGTTCCTGGAGACCAGTTAATCGCCCGCAGCCCTGTTGCCGATAGCGTAGACCAGTCTCTTGCCATCTGGAACCCGTCGGGAAACAAGGCTTCGGCGCCATAGACGTTGAAACTCGCCGTCCCGATGCGCTGGCGGATCACCGTGCCACGTTCCGGTTCGACGAACCGCAAGGCCATGTCTGCCTGCCCTGCACCGATATCGAGCAGACGGATCGATGTGTTGATGTCCAGCATCACGCTCGGCCAGCGTGCGATATAGGCGTGGATATTGGGAAAAATCAGCGCCGTTGCCAGAGCGGGCGTCGTCGAGAATCGCAGTTCAATATTCTGTGTGTTGTACATGCGGTCGACGAGCTTCGGGGCATTCATCAATAGCCGTTCAGCGTCCTGCCATATTTTGACGAGTTCCTGCGCGCTTTCCGTGAGTTCGAACCCATGCGAAAAACGATGAAGCAGTGGAAACCCCAGCGTTTTCTGCAAGGCATTGATTCGTCGGCTGACAGTCGGTGCGCTGATTCTGAGCGCATCCGCAGCATTTGCAATCGATCCGTTTCGGAGATAGGTCAGGAATATACGGATATCGTCCCAACAAGGGTCTTTGCTCATACGTCGTTCTTATAGGGACGCATTGCTCGCCCGCGGTCCGTGCGCATCGCATGAGGGGGTGTTTTCGGGGAGATTCATCTTTGCGGGTCGATTCAGGGCGGGGAAGATTTCCGTCTACGACGCCTGCGCCGCCGCAGGCGCGTTGCCGTCGAGCATCTGCCCCACCCACGCGGCGAGCTTGCGCGTGTCGGTGCGCAGCACCTCTTGCTTGACGGCCAGGATCTGCGCGGGGTGCATGGAGAAGCTGCGCAGGCCCAGGCCCAGCAGCAGGCGCGTCATGCCCACGTCGCCCGCGGTTTCACCGCACATGCAGACGCTTTTTCCCAGCGCCTGGCCGGCGGCGATCACGTCCGCAACCAGGCGCAGCACCGCCGGGTGCAGGGGATCGTAGAGATGCGCCACGGCTTCGTCGGAGCGGTCGATGGCGAGCGTGTACTGGATCAGGTCGTTGGTGCCGATCGACAGGAAGTCGAAGTACTTGAGAAAGCTGCGCACCATGATGGCCGCTGCGGGCACCTCGATCATGGCGCCCAGTTGCACCGGGCCATGCGGCACGCTGCGCGCATCGAGTTCCGCGCGGGCCAAATCGACCTGCGCCAGCGTCTGCTCGATTTCGTGCGTGTGCGCCAGCATCGGGAACAGCAGGTTCACCTTGCCATGCGCCGCGGCGCGCAGCACGGCGCGCAGCTGGGTGCGAAACATGGCGGGGTCGGCCAGGCTCCAGCGGATCGCGCGCAGGCCCAGCGCCGGGTTCAGGTGGCCGTCCTTGTGGCCCTTGTCCAGCGGCTTGTCGGCGCCCACGTCAACGGTGCGGATGGTCACGGGCAGGCCCTGCATGCCGGCGATGGCCTCGCAGTAGGCGCGGTACTGCTCGTCCTCGTCCGGCAGCTTGCCGCTGCGGCCCATGAACAGGAATTCGCTGCGAAACAGCCCCACGCCCACGGCACCGGCGCGCACGGCGGCGGCGGAATCGCCGGGTTGTTCGATGTTCGCGAGCAGTTCGATGCGCTGGCCGTCGATGGTGATCGCCGGGGTGTGCAGCAGCCGCGCCAGGCGCTCGCGCTCGAGTTCGACTTGGCGCTGGCGAAAGCCGTACTCGGCGAAGATGATCGACGACGGGTCCACGCTGACCACGCCCGTGTCCCCGTCGATGATGACCCAGTCGTCCTGGCGCACCAGCTGGCTCGCGGCGCGCGCGCCCACCACGGCCGGGATTCCCATGCTGCGCGCGACGATGGCGGTGTGCGATGTCTTGCCGCCGACGTCGGTCACGAAGCCCGCGAAAACGCTTTGCTTGAAGTGCAGCATGTCGGCCGGTGAGAGGTCATGCGCGACCAGCACCAGCGGAACGTCCTGCGTATCGCCGAGCAGCAGCTCTTGCTGCGTCTTGCGGCGCGGGCTGCTCGCGGACGGCGTCACCGGGTCCGCGACCCCCTTCATGTGGCGCAGGATGCGCTCGACCACCTGCTCCAGGTCGGCCTTGCGCTCGCGCAGGTACTCGTCCTCCATTTCGTCGAACTGGCGCGCGACGACTTCCAACTGCGTGGTCAGCGCCCATTCGGCGTTGTACAGGCGCTCGGTGATCCAGTGCTTGACGCCGCCCGTGAGGGCCTCGTCCTGCAACAACATCAGGTGCACGTCGAGCAGCGCGGTGAGTTCGTGCGGCGCGTCTGCGGGCATCTCGACCTGCAGGCGCTGGAGTTCCTCGACCACGGCGTTGCGGCCCTTGCGCACCCGCTCAATCTCGGCCTCGACCTGTTCGGGCTGAATGAAGTAATGCGCCACGTCCACGTGGCTGGACGCGACCAGCACGGCACGGCCGATGGCGATGCCGCCGGCGACTGCGAGGCCGTGGATGGAGAAGGTCATGGGCCACCCCCCGGGGCCGGGGACGAAGCGACCGTGCGGCTCCTCATGTCACTCCCCTTCGCCAAACTTGTCGGCGATCAAGGCCAGAAGCGCGTCCATGGCCTCCTGCTCGCGTTCGCCGTGGGTTTCGATCTGGACCTGGCTCCCCATGCCGGCGGCCAGCATCATCACGCCCATGATGCTTTTGGCGTTGATGCGGCGCTCGCCGCGGCTCATGAAGACCTCGCAGGGAAAGCTGCCGGCCAGCTTGGTGAGCTTGGCCGAAGCGCGGGCGTGCAGGCCCAGTCTATTGCTGATGGTCGTGCGTTTCTTGATCATGTCGGCGCCGGCGGCGGTTCTGGTTCTGTGGTGTGGCGCTGGCCACCTGCATGACCCCTTGCGTTCCGCCCACGACGGCGCGGGCGACGACCGAGTCAAGGGGCTCGCAGCGGTAGCTCACGGCGCGCAGCAGCATGGGCAGGTTGACCCCGGTGACGAGGCGCGAACGCACACCGCCTACCAAGCGCTGCGCGATGTTGCAGGGCGTGGCGCCAAACAGGTCGGACAGCACCAGGGTGCGGTCCACGCCCAGTTGGCCGAGCAGAATGCGCGCCTGCGCCAGCGACTCTTCGGGCGGCTGATTCGGCTGCACGTCCAGTGCGGCCACGCTGCTGCCGCAGTCCGGGAACACGTGCAGGACGCACTCGCGCAGCGCGTGGGCCAGCGGGGCGTGGGCAATGATGAGGATGCTGGTGGTGCTCATGGCGCGGGGCTTGGCAGCGCATTATCGCGTCGGCCCCGAAGCAGGAACCACGCATACGCCATGGCGCTGCACGACAGGTACAGCGCCATGGCCGCCTGAAACGAGGACACGGTCGACAAGCCGAGCGCGGCAAACGCGTCCACCGCGAGGCCGATGCCCCATTGCACGACGAACACGCCCGAAAAAATGACCAGGTTGTAGGCCGACAACGCGCGCCCCGCGAGCGCCGGCGGGAAGGCCATCGCCACGGCGGGCTGCGAGAGCGAGACGCAGGTGCACGAGATGCAAAACAGCGCCCACGCGCCGCTCCCGGCCTGCGGCCCGGCGCCGATGATTCCCAGCAGCACCAGCAGGCAAAGCGGCAGGCCGGCCGCCATCAGCTGGTCAACCCCCACCTTGCGCAGCAGCCAGGGGCTGAGCATGCCCCAGGCCCAGAACACGCCGAGCATGGAGACATTGATCCAGAACAGGCCAGCCGCAGACTCCAGGGGCGTGTAGCCCGCCACGCGCTGCATCCAGGGCCCGGCCCACAGCGTCTGCATGGCCAGCATGCCGCCGTAGAAAAAAAACCCCAGAGGCGCCAGGCGCCGGAAGTACAGGTGGCGCCACACCATGGCGTAGCCTCCGGGCACAGCGCCGTCGGCCCGGGGACCGCTGGCACCCGCCCAGCCCGGAACCCAGAGCGCAATCACCGCCATGGACAGCGCAATCAGCAGCGCCAACCCCCAGAACAGGGGACGCCATCCCGTCAGCGGCAAGACCCATTGCACGGGCAGCGTGGACGCCACCATGCCCAGCGAGCCCGTCATCAGCATCCAGGCATTCGCACGCATCTGCGCCGAGGCCTGGAACCAGCGGCGATAGCCGGTGAGCGGCGCCATCAGGCAGGCGCTGACGCCCACGCCGCACAGCACGCGCCCGGCGAGCAGGCCGGAAAACCCCGTGGCCACCGAGAACCAGAGGCTGCCCGCAACGGCCACGCCGAGCAGGCCCAGCGACACTTTTTCGGGCCGTGGCGGTCGAGCCAACTGCCCAGCGGCAACTGCATCGCTGCAAAGCCCAGAAAGTACCCGCCCGCAAGCAGACCCAGGTCGCGGGCCTGCAGCGCAAACTCCTGCGCCAGGGAAGGCGCCAGGGTGGCGGTGACGGCGCGCACCAGGGCGGACAGGAAGTACGCGAGGGCAAACGCCAGAAAGACGACGACGGCGCCGCGCCGTGGCAGCGTGTGGGTCATGGCGGCGCCAAGTTGGCAGGGAACGGGACGGCGGCAGCGCAGCGCGCTCCGGGCAGCGGGCGCGCCGGGGGGGTCGGTGTCCAGTTCATCGGTCGATTATCGGCAGTGCGGCAGGCAGGCGGGCACTTCCCCGGCACCCTGGCGACACCTGCGCCGGGGGCGAGCGGCGTCCGGCACAATGTCGACCCGGGTCTGGGTCCCCGGTTTCTGGATGGGCGGTGCAGTCATGGCAATCAGGCGTTGGATGGCAGGTGTGGTGGTCGCGGCGTTTGCCGCCGCGGGCGCGTGGGTGTATCTGGACGCGGGCCGCCGTGCAGCGCCCGCATCGACCTTTGTGCTGCTCGATGGCTCCAGCCAATCCAGCGCCGATCTGCGCGGCAAGGTGTTGCTGGTGAATTTCTGGGCCACGAGCTGCGCCACCTGCGTCGCCGAAATGCCCGAGATCGTGGCGCTGTACGAGAAATACCGGCACCAGGGTTTCGACACCCTGGCCGTGGCCATGCACTACGACCCGCCCAGCTACGTGGTGAACTTTGCCCAAACCCGCAAGCTGCCCTTCAAGGTGGCCATCGACAACACCGGCCAGCTCGCCCGGGACTGGGGCGATGTACGCATCACGCCCTCGACCTTTCTGGTGGACAAGCGCGGCGAGATCGTCAAGACCTTTGTCGGCGCCCCCGATTTCCCTGCGTTGCAGCAGCTTGTCGAAAAGCTGCTGGCACAGACCTGATCGGACGGGGGGATAGCGGACGGGGGGATAGTCCGGATGCGCTCGCCTGTGGTTTGAATTAAGATGCAGAACTTACTCAAACCAACCATGGAGGCGTCATGATCGGGACCCGCATTCGGCAAGCCCGTCTGGCCGCAGGACTGAGCTTGGACGCCTTGGTAGAGAAGGGCGGCGGCGCGTATACGGAGCTCCAAGAGTACGAGAAGGCGAGCATGATCCCGCATTCCTCGCAGCTCCTCAAGCTGGCGCGGGCCTGTGGAGTCCGCATCGAATACTTCATGCGGACCCACGCGGTGGAACTGCTGGAGCCGGAATTTCGGCGCCGGGCCGCATTCCGCAAGGATGCCCGGGAGGTGCTGAAGATGAAAGTGGTCGGGGCGGTCGAGCAGCGCGTCGAACTGCTTGGCTTCTTTCCCGAAGCACCCATCGCGCGCTTCAAGGCGCCGCAGGAACTGCCCCAGCAGATCGACGATCTGGACGAACTGGAGGCTTTCGCAGACCGGGTGCGGCAGACCTGGGAGCTGGGCCTCGGTCCGATCGACGACTTGGCGGACACTCTGGAGACCCTGGGCCTGCTGGTGATCGTCGTTGACGAAGCCGATCCCGGGTTCTCCGGTCTGACGGCGACCGCCTGCGTGGCCGATGGACGAACGTACCCCGTCGTCGCGGTTTCGTCCCGATGGCCAGGCGACTGGCAACGCTTCACGCTCGTGCACGGACTCGGTCAGCTGCTGCTTGCGCACATCGTCACCCCGGGTGCCCGCAAGGAGAAGGCATGCGATCGTTTTGCGGGGGCGTTCCTGGCGCCAAAGGCCGCCGTCGTGCGGAGCCTGGGCCCGGTTCGGCGTGGGGTTGAATGGCAAGAGCTCCTCGCCCTGAAGCATGCATTTGGCCTGAGCATGGCCGGCTGGCTGCAACGGGCCAGGCAATGTGGCGTCACCACCGAGGCCGTCCATTCTGCGTTGTCGCAGGACTTTTTCTCGAACGGATGGCGCCAGAGCGAGCCCGGCGAGCCGGTTCCCCGTGAGCATTCGCGGTTGTTTGGGCAGTTGGTCTATCGGGCCTTGGGCGAGGGCTACGTTTCCGAGTCCAAGGCCGCCGAACTGCTCGGCATCCCGAGGATGCTCTTGCACAAGAAACGTCAATTGGAGGCATTGGATGCTGCTCATCAGTGATGCCAACGTCCTGATCGACATGGAGGTCGGCGGACTCATGAAGTGGCTCTTCCGGCTCCCGATGCAGTTCGCGTTGCCCGACATTCTCTACTGGGAAGAGATCGTTCCGGGGACGCTGGAGCTGAAAGACCCGGGACTGCGCATCCTGGAGGTCACGGGCGAGTCCATTCAGTACGCGTCTGCGCTGCGGGGCAGGTACGCGAACGCACCCGGTCTGAACGACTGCCTTGCCTTGGCGCTTGCCAAGCAAGAGGGTTGCCCGCTGCTGACTGGCGATCCGGATTTGAAAGCCGTTGCCCAGGCCGAGCGTGTGCCGGTCAAGGGCAGCGACTGGCTGCTCCTGACAATGGTTGAAAACGAGCTGCTCAACGTGGACGAAGCCTTTGCCGCGCTCGCATCGATGAAGCAGGGCATGCGCCGGCTGCCTTGGGCTGACACCGAGCGCGTCCTGAGTGGTTTGCGCCAGAGTGCAGGGAAACCCCGCACGGCGGCGGACTGAGTCGCGGGCCCATCGATCCCATTGATCGTGCACGCGGCGGGAGCCAGTGGGCCGATGCGCCGCACAGCCCCCCGCCCGATCACTTCTTTTGCCGGAACTTGCGCAGCGCCGCAATCTGCGCGGCCATTACGGCCAACTCGGACTGCGCCTTGGCCAGATCGAGCTCGCTCTTGGCGTTCTTGAGCGCCTCCTCGGCGGCGGCCTTGGCCGCGTTGGCCTCTTCCTCTTTTTCTCGTCCAGATCCTTGCCGCGTATGGCGGTGTCGGAGAGCACCGTGAGGCAGTGCGGCTGGACCTCCAGAATGCCGCCAGACGACAGAGACAAACTCTTCGCCGCCGTCGGGCATTTCGATGCGCACCGAACCCGGCTTGATGCGCGTGATCAGCGGAGGATGGATACGGAAGAAGTAGCAGCCTTCATCCGCTGTTCAAACCTACGGCGTATTGCTATCGGTTACCTTGTACGTGAAAGCCATGTAATACAGCCCACGGCGCGCACCATCACTTCTTTTGCCGGAACTTGCGCAGCGCCGCAATCTGCGCGGCCATCACGGCCAACTCGGACTGCGCCTTGGCCAGATCGAGCTCGCTCTTGGCGTTCTTGAGCGCCTCCTCGGCGGCGGCCTTGGCCGCGTTGGCCTTTTCCTCGTCCAGATCCTTGCCGCGTATGGCGGTGTCGGAGAGCACCGTGACGCAGTGCGGCTGGACCTCCAGAATGCCGCCGGCGACGAAGACGAACTCTTCGCCGCCGTCGGGCATTTCGATGCGCACCGAACCCGGCTTGATGCGCGTGATCAGCGGGGTGTGGCGCGGATAGATGCCCAGTTCGCCGACTTCGCCGGGAAGCGCGACGAAGCGAGCCTCCCCGGTGAAGATGGACTCTTCGGCGCTGACCACGTCAACGTGGATGGTGTTCATCATGGCTCCTGGGATAAGCGGGGGCGCGGGGGCTGCCGGTCCCGGTCAGGACAGCTTCTTGGCCTTTTCAAAGACTTCGTCGATTCCGCCGACCATGTAGAACGCCTGCTCCGGCAGGTGGTCGCACTCGCCGTTGACGATCATCTTGAAGCCGCGGATGGTTTCGGCCAACGCAACGTATTTGCCGGGCGACCCGGTAAACACTTCGGCCACGTGGAAGGGCTGCGACAGGAAGCGCTGGATCTTGCGCGCGCGCGCCACGGCCAGCTTGTCTTCGGGGGCCAGTTCGTCCATTCCCAGAATGGCGATGATGTCGCGCAGTTCCTTGTAGCGTTGCAGCGTGCCCTGCACGGCGCGCGCCGTGGTGTAGTGGTCTTCGCCGACGACGTTCGGGTCGAGCTGGCGGCTGGTCGAGTCCAGCGGATCGACCGCGGGGTAGATGCCCAGCGAGGCGATGTCGCGCGAGAGCACCACGGTCGAGTCCAGGTGGGCGAAGGTCGTTGCCGGCGAGGGGTCGGTCAAGTCGTCCGCGGGGACGTAGACGGCCTGTATCGAGGTGATCGACCCCACCTTGGTCGAGGTGATGCGCTCCTGCAGACGGCCCATTTCCTCGGCCAGCGTCGGCTGGTAGCCCACGGCCGAAGGCATGCGGCCGAGCAGCGCGGACACCTCGGTGCCGGCCAGCGTGTAGCGGTAGATGTTGTCCACGAAGAACAGCACGTCGCGGCCTTCGTCGCGGAAGGACTCGGCGATCGTCAGACCGGTCAGCGCCACGCGCAGGCGGTTGCCCGGGGGCTCGTTCATCTGGCCGTAGACCATGGCCACTTTGGACTCTTCGAGGTTTTCCAGATTCACCACGCCGGAGTCGGCCATCTCATGGTAGAAGTCGTTGCCTTCGCGGGTGCGCTCGCCGACGCCGGCGAACACCGACAGGCCCGAGTGGGCCTTGGCGATGTTGTTGATGAGCTCCATCATGTTCACGGTCTTGCCCACGCCGGCGCCGCCGAACAGCCCCACCTTGCCGCCCTTGGCGAACGGGCAGACCAAGTCGATCACCTTGATTCCGGTTTCCAGCAGTTCCTGCGAGGGCGACAGCTCGTCGTATGCCGGGGCCTTGCGGTGGATGGCCGCCGTCAGGTCCTGGCTCACCGGGC
>NZ_AFAL01000053.1 GCF_000193225.1 Verminephrobacter aporrectodeae subsp. tuberculatae At4
CGGCATGGCGCGCGCGATGACGCCGTGCGCCAGCAGCGCGGCCGCAACGCGCGGGCCGACCTTTTCGCTGGCGTCGAAAAAGACCCGGTCGTCCTTGTCGCGCACCAGTTCGATCGCTGCCAGCAGTCCCTCGCCGCGCACCTCGCCGACGCAGCGCTGGCCGCCCACGGCGTCGCTGAGCGCGCCCTTGAAATAGGCACCGACGGTGCGCGCGTTCGCAACGAGGTCGAGCTCGTCAACGAGTTCGAGATTCGCCACGCCCGCTGCGGCGCACAGCGGGTGCGAGGAATAGGTCCAGCCATGGCCTATCGGTCCGTATTCGTCGGAGCCCTGCTCCAGGACGCGCCAGATTTTCTCCGAGACGATCACGCCGGACAGCGGGGCGTAGGCCGAGGTCAGGCCCTTGGCGACGGTGATGAGGTCGGCTTCGATGCCGTAATGCCCGGCGCCGAACATGCTGCCCAGCCGTCCGAAGGCGGTGATGACTTCGTCGGCAATGAGCAGGATGTCGTGCCGCTTCAGCACCGCCTGGATCTTGGGCCAGTAGCCTGCGGGAGGCGGAACGATGCCACCGGTGCCGAGCATCGGCTCGCCGATGAAGGCCGCGATGGTCTGCGGCCCCTCGGCCTGGATCAGCGCTTCCAGCCTGTCGGCGCAATGCTGCGAGAAAGCCTCCTCGCCCATGCTGCGGTCGGCGCGGCGGTAGTAGTACGGGGCCTCGGTGTGCAGGATCGGCGCCTTGGGCAGGTCGAACTGATTGTGAAAGGCCGCAAGCCCGGTCAGGCTGCCGGTCATCACGCCCGAGCCGTGGTAGCCACGCCAGCGCGAGATGATTTTTTTCTTCTCCGGCCGCCCGAGGACATTGTTGAAATACCAGACCAGCTTGAGGTTGGTCTCGTTCGCGTCCGAGCCGGAGAGGCCGAAGAAGACCCGGCTCATCCCCGCCGGCGCGCGCTCGATGATCATTTTGGCGAGCCGGATCGAGGGCTCCGTGCCGTGGCCGGCGTAGGCGTGGTAGTAGGGCAGCGTGGCCGCCTGCCTGGCGATCGCTTCGGCAATCGATTTGCGGCCGTAGCCGACGTTCACGCAGTAGAGCCCGGCGAAGGCGTCGAGGCTGCGCCGGCCCTCCCGATCGACGATGTACACGCCCTCGGCGCCGACGATGACGCGGTTCGGCGTCTCGCCGCGCGCATGCTGCGCCATATGGGTCGAGGGGTGAAAGAGATGGTCGCGGTCCCAGGCGCCCAGTTCATTCGCGGCGGGTTCGGTTGGATCAAGCATGGTGGGGGTCTCCGTTGGAAAGCGTGTGCTCGCGCTGCAGGTCGAGGCAGATGTATTTCAAGTCGGTAAAGGCTTCGAGGCCGTGGCGCGAGCCCTCGCGGCCGATCCCGGATTGCTTCATCCCGCCAAAAGGGACGGGCGCGCCGGTCATCTTCACGCGATTGATGGCCACCATGCCGTAGTCCAGCGCATTCGCCATGCGCGCGGCGCGCGCGCCGTCGCGCGTCACGACGTAGGCGGCGAGGCCGTATTCGGTGTCGTTGGCCCGCGCGAGCACCTCGTCCTCGGTGTCGAACGGGCACAGCGCCGCGACCGGGGCGAAGGTCTCCTCGCGCATGATCAGCGCCGCGTCCGGAACGTCGGCGAGAACGGTCGGCGCAAGAAACAGCGGACCCGGAACGGCGCGCTGCGGCGTGAGCTGGCGTGCGCCGCGCTGCAGGGCGTCGGCGATCTGCGCCTGCGCCTTGCGCTTCACGCCGGCGTGCATCAGCGGGCCGATATCCACGGCCTCGTCCAGCCCTTCGCCGACGCGCAAACCGGCGGCCCTGTGGGCAAAGGCCGTGCAAAAGCGCGCGTAGAGGCGCCGCTGTACGTAGATGCGGTTGGCCGCGAGGCAGTCCTGCCCCGAAGTGGCAAATTTCGCTTCGAGCGCAATGTCCACGGCGCGCCCGAGGTCGGCGTCGTCAAAGACGATCAGCGGCGCGTGGCCACCGAGTTCCATGACCACGCGCTTCATGCTCGAGGCCGCAGCACGGGCGACGATGCGCCCGATCTCGGTGGATCCCGTGAAGCTGATGGCGCGCACGCGCCCGTCGCTGCAATAGGTCTCGGCAATCGGACCCGCGTCGCCCGTGACGACGTTGAACACGCCGGGCGGCAGGCCCGCGCGCCCGGCGAGTTCGGCCAGCGCCAGGGCCGACAGCGGCGTATGCGAGGAAGGGTGCGACACCAGCGTACAGCCGGCCGCCAGCGCCGCAGCCGCCTTGCGCGTGAGCAGGGCGCACGGGAAGTTCCAGGGGGTGAGCAGCGCGGCCACGCCAACGGGTTCGCGCTGGAGCCACATGCGCGCGTCCGGCAAATGGCTGGTCACGCCCTCGACGTTCACGCGCAGCGCCTCGTCGGCGTAATACGCGATAAAGGACGCAGCGTAGGCGACCTCGCCACGCGCCTGCGCAAGCGGCTTGCCCTGTTCGAGCGTGATCAGCAGCGCCAAATCCTCGCGCGCCGACTGCACTTGCGCATGCCACTGGCGCAGCAGCTCGGACCGCGCCGCGGGCAGCATGCCCTTCCACTCCGGCAGGGCGCCGGACGCAGCGTCGATGGCCCGGCGCGCGTCGGCCGCGCCAAGCGCATCAACGCGCGCCAACAACATGCCGCTCGCCGGGTCGGTGACGGCAAATTTCTCCCCTCCCCCAGCGCTCCAGCGCCCGCCGATATAAGCGCACTCCCTGAGCAGCCCGCGATCCGAAAGCCGATCCAGGGCCGGATGCAGGCCCGCTGCGGCGCTATGGGTCAGTGCATGCATGAAAACTTCTCCCTTGGCTTTGCGGGAGTCTAGGCGCGGGGTCGGCGAGAGTGCTTCTGAAACACCGTGGCGGCGCCGAAGGAATCTCGATAATGCGCCGCTTTTGCGAGAGAACGCCGGATGGGATGGGTGTGCTGGTGCATGGCATTTGCCGCTGATTCCGGCACCGACGCCAGGAACTCAATGCTTACTTGAAGGAGAGCTACCAGCGAGCAAAGCAATGGCAACAGGCGCAAAACGATTCGGCAGCAGACTCCGCCTGACGGTGCCTCGCTACTTCAGCATTTGGCGGGCCGCCTCCCTGTGGGCAGCAGCATGGCCGTGCCCGCAAGCAGAAGAATCCCGAAAGCAAGCAGCGCAATGGGCATGCCGTAGTGGTCGGCAATCAGCCCGGTAAAGACCACGGGGACGCTAAAGCCGATATAGGCCATCAGGAAATAGGCTGCACTGGCTCGGGTTCTCTCGGGGGCCGCAGCCGCCTTGGCCGTGCCGGCCAGGCCGCCCAGATAGACAAAGCCATAACAAGCGCTGCTGGCAAGCAGGGAGCCTGCGAGGACGGCGACCAAGGTGCCTGACCAGGCCCCCCACGCCAACATGGCGTAGGCAGGCAGCAGGATCAACAGGCCGATTCTTGTCGAGCGGCCGGGCTCCAGCCGTCGGGCCATGGGCTGGAACAGCAGGCCGCAGCTGATCGCCAGCATCGTGGACAGACCGGAATACATGGACAGACCATGCGTTGCCAGGGCCGACGGCAGGATGGAAATCACCAGTCCGGTGGTGGCCCAGCACAGCAAGATGGCACTGCCATACCAAAGGCCCTTGCGGGTAAAGCAGGGTAGCCGCAGCATCGACGCGGGAGCCCCTGCGCGCCGGGACGCGGTCTCGGGCAGTCGCCACACCAGACAGACGGCGAGTGCCGTGGCCGCCAGGTGCAGCGCAAAGCTCGGGGGATGCACGGTCTCCTGAAACATCAGGCAGGCGCTGGTCAGCGCCGGGCCCAGGCCGAAGCCGATGGAGGTGCTCGCGGTGACCCAATTGGCGGCGCCAGAGGTGTCTTCCGAACCGATCAACTCCATCATGTAAGCCGTTGCCGTGGCGGACATGAGCGCGGTGCCGGCGCCCAGGACGAAACGGGCCAGGGCCAACGCGGGGATATGCGGGTAAGCCAGCATCAGGCCGGTGCCGGAGGCAGACAGCAGCAGCGCAATGAGCATGACCCGCCGCCTGCCGATGCGGTCAGACAAGCCGCCGAGCGCCAGCAGGATGGGCAACACCCCCGCGACGTAGAAGGAAAAGGCGATGGTCGTGGCCATGACACCCACACCGTCGATCCGCGCGTAGGTCGCGTACAGCGGTGCCTGCAAGTTGACGCCGGCGGTGATGACGCACAGTGCAAACGCCAGGGGCACCGCGTGGCGCCGTTCATTCATGAAATAGCTCCAGTCGTTGCACAGGTACTTTGAACGCCAACTGCTGAGCCGAAGACTTGCGGCCCGCCGATGGCGACTTGCCCGTTTGGCGACAAGCAAGGCCATGCGGGGGGCCTGCCTTCTGACGATGTTCATGGCCTCACCGAGGCACTTGGGGGAGGGACCTCTGTCATGCACGGATCAAGCCCCTTCGCGCAGCTTTTTGATGGCCGACAGGGTCAGGCCGCTGACTTGCGCGATGGCCTCGTCATCGAGCAGCGGCAAAAGATTGCGCGCAACCTCCGTTCGTCCCTCGATCCGTCCCTCGGTCCGCCCTTCAGTTTGCCCCTTTGTCACGGCATCGAGCAGCACGCTTTTTTCGTTGCGCAGCGCATCGAGATACTTTTGGTAGTTCTCGATTTCGACGGCGCTATACCCTGCGAACTCGGTGAGCTTGACCGCGGCGGCGACCGGCGCGTAGGACAGAAGGTTCTCGTCGGGGACAAAGTCCGGCCTGCCGGCCTCGCGCAGAAAGCGCAGCCACAGCGCGGTCACTCGTTTTTCGACCTGCGTTTGGGGCGTGAATTTGGGCAGTTCCAGGATGACGAACTGCAAGCCTTGCAGGATATCGCCGGGGTCTGCGAGTTTGGTGATCTTGTAGTGGTGCAGCCAGCAGTCTTTCTCGTTGGCATCTTGCTTGAAAACGTCGTTGAGCACCGTGACCGAGTAGACCGGGCACAGCGATTGGTAGGGTGCGCCCGAGAAGAGTTGGTTGACGATGGCCTGCGCGCCGCCAAACAGGATGCGCGAGAAGTAGGCGTCGGTCCACAGCATCTGCATCTCGACGACGAACACCTGGCCGCTCTGGTCGTGGCATTTGACGTCGACGATGGAAAACCGCATGCCCGGGATTTGCGGCGCCTGTTCGGCGGGCAGATAGGTCAGCGTTTCGACCGGAGCGTCCAGCGGCAGAACGGCGTTGAGAAAATCCTTGAGCAGATCAGCGCGCGAGAAGATGCGCTTGAAGACCAGATCGATCTTGGGGTCGAGGTAGCTCAGATTCATGGGCGAGGACTCCGGTTGGCATGGAACACGCCGTCGGCGAGGCGTGGGCGCGCTGCGCCAACGGATCCGACGGCCCCCGACGCCGCAGTGTATTTCATGGCAGGCAATGCCTTGCATGGACCTGCCGGGTGTGCAGCACGGCACCGGCGCGCTGAACGGGAATGGCTGGATCAGGGGCTGGCCCGGACCGCTTCCACAAAAATGGTCGGCAGGTTGAGCACGCGGCGCACCGCGTCCTCTCCCACGGGGCAGCCCACGCTGTCGCGCGCGACGGGGTGCGTGACGCTGCTGAACCAGACGCCGGCGGTCATTCCCAGCCTGTCCGCGACCCAGCGCAGGTCCGCGCGCTGCTGCGGCTCGACGAGGACGGGGTAGCGCAGATACGCCGGCTGCGAATCGGGCAGCACCAGGGGCCGGCGCAGGCCCTGCTTGTCGCACCAGGCGTCCCAGTGCGCTGCGCCCGCGCGCCGCTTTTCTTGGTAGTGCGCCATCTTCGCCAACTGGTTCAGTCCCAGCGCCGCGACCGGCGCGACCATGCGCTGCGCGTAGCGTGGCACGAAGCGGCCTTCGAATTCCTCGGGCTGCATTTGCGCGAGGACTTGCTCGCCAAAGCGCCACTCGGCCCAGGCGGCGGTGAAGGGGCGCCAGCGGTGCTTGTGCACGTACCAGCCGTATTCGACCGTATTCAGCAGGCGCGCGATCTCGGCGTCGCTGGGCACTGCGGCGCGCGCGTGGATTGCGTCCATGCGCCGCGCCAGCGTGTCGTGCTGCGCGACCACGATGCCTCCGTGAATGGTGTTGATGATCTTGGAGCGCTCGCTGCTGAAGAGCGCGATGTCCCCGAAGGTGCCGAGTTTGCGGCCACGCCATTCGGCCCCGGTGGCGTGCGCGCAATCCTCTATGACCCACAGCCCCCGTGCGCGCGCCAGTTGCAGCAGGCGCTCGAAGTCCCGGTTGATCAGTCCAAAGCTGTGCTGGATCATGATCGCCTTGGTCGCGGGGCCGAGCACCTTGGACAGGGCGTCGGCGTCCATGCCGAAACTCTGGTTCTCGATGTCCGCCCAGCGCACACGCACGCCCTGGTACGTGCAGGCGTTGAGCACGCATTGGCAGGTGAATGCCGGCAGCACCACTTCGTCGCCGGCCTTCAGTTCCAGGGCCTGCACGATGGCGTACAGCGCCGCGCGCCCGCCCATGAAGGCCCAGCCGCGGCGCACTCCCAGCCAGTGGCAAAACTGGCGCGTGAATTCGTCCACCGGCGCGCGCGACTGCCATTGCCCGGGTTGCGCGCGCCAGGCGCGGGCCAGGGCCACGTCGTCCCTGTCCAGCGTCGCGCAAAGCAGCGGTTGCAGGCGCACCGGTTTGCCTTGCAGCCAGCGCCGTGTCTGCGTCCACTGGCTCCTGAGCAACTGCTTCATCGGGGGTTCCGTGGGTTCCGTAGGCGGCGCCTTATTTCTTGACGGCCTGGATGAAATAGGCAAGGGTCTCGTCGTCCACGCGCGGTGTGAACGCCAGTGTTTTCGCGCGCGTGGCCCATACCGAGGACAGCTGTACCAGCGGGATGATGGCGTAGTCCTCCTGCACCGCCTGCATTGCGCCGGACAGGAGCAGTCGGCGCCGGTCGCTGTCCATCGCGCGCATCGCCACCGAAATCGCCGCGTCCGTGCCGGGGTTGGAGTAGTTCGTGAAGTTGAACGCGCCAAAGCCCTTGGATTTGTCGTTGGTATGCGCGAGGGCTGCGAGCGTGTAGCCGGCTTCGCCGGTGAGCGAGCCCCAGCCGGCCAGCGACAGCACGTACTCGCCCCGCGCGCGGGCCGGAATGAAGACCGTGCGGGACACCGCGTTGACTTTCACGTCCAGGCCGACCTTGGCCAGCATCTGGCCGAGGGCGGAACACAGCGCGGCGTCGCCGGGCAGCCGGTCGCTGGTGCAATGCAGCGGCAGCGCGAAGCCGTCCGGATACCCCGCTTGCGCCAGCAGTTCCCGGGCTTTCTGGAGATTGGTTTGCGCTGGCGCCGGTTTCTCGATGGCGCCAAAGAACTTGTCCACGATGATTTGATTGGCCGGCTTGGCCAGGCCTTCGAGCACCGTCGCGGCGATGGTTCTGCGGTCCACCGCCAGCGACAGCGCCTCGCGCACCCGCTTGTCGCGCAGCGGATTGCTCGCCAGGGGCTTGCCCGCCTTGTCGGTGATCAGGTCGCTCTGCGCCCTGAAATCGGGGTAGAGCAAGAAGATGTAGATCGAATCGCCGTGCAGCACCGTGTAGTCGCTGTTCTTCTTGAGTTTGGCGACGTCGCCATAGGGCACGAAGTTGATCAGGTCCACGCGCCTGGACGCGAGCGCGGCCAAGCGCGCCGCGTCGTTGGAGATTTCCAGCAACTGCACGCGCTTCCAGTCGGCGGGGCCGCGCCAGTAGGAATCAAAGCGCTCGAGCAGCAACTCGGTGCGGGGCTTGAAGGACAGCAGCTTGAACGGGCCGGTCCCGATGGCCGCTTTGCCGCTGTTGAACGCAGCCACCTGGGCGTCGTCGCCAATGTGCGCCGGAACGATCATGATGCGCGCCAGATCCTGCGGCAGCGAGGGATTCGGGATGGAGGTCCGGATGCGCACCGTCAGGCTGTCGAGGACGAGCACCTCGGTGATGTTGCGCGTGTTGATCACCAGCCCGCCATTCGGTCCCGCCACCCTGGGCACCCGTTCGAGCGAGAACTTGACGTCGCGCGCGTGCAGTTCGCTGCCGTCATGGAATTTGACCTGGGGACGCAGCTTGAACTCCCAGGTGGTGTCGTCGAGCAATTTCCATGCGGTGGCCAGCGCGGGTTGTATCCGGAGCTGCTCGTCCTGCGACACCAGCGCTTCGTAGACGTTCTTGATGGCGGCGATCTGGTTGCCGATCGCCATGTAGTGCGGGTCCATGGCCTCGGGGCCGGCGCGCACGCCGATTCTGAGCTCCTGCGCATGCGCCGCGGCGGCGGCGCCGAACAGCATCGCGCCGGCCAGGGCGGCTCCCAGCACGGTTCTCGGCACGGCGTATTTCAGGACTTGCATGGGTTTTCCCCTGTTGGATGGTGAAGGATGCGGGGCCGCTCAGCCGTTGAGGTGGCAGGCCGAGAAATGCCCGGGCGCAATGCGCTGGGGCTGCGGTGTCTCCTGCTTGCAGCGGGGCAGGGCGTGCGGGCAGCGGGGATGGAATGCGCAACCGCTGGGCGGATCGAGCGGCGAAGGGATCTCGCCCTGAATCGCGCGAAAGCGCCGGCGCCGTGCATCCAGCGTGAGCATGTTGTCCAGCAGGGCCCGGGTATAGGGGTGGTTCGCGCGCGCAAAGATGTCCTCGGCCGGCGCCAGTTCCACCAGACGCCCCAGGTACATCACGGCCACCCGGTCGGACAAGTGGCGCACGACCCCCAGGTCGTGGCTCACGAAGAGGTAGGTCAGCGAAAAATCCTGGCGCAGCTGCATGAAGAGGTTCAGCACCTGCGCCTGAATGGACACGTCCAGCGCGGCCACTGCCTCGTCGCACACCAGAAACTCCGGCTGCATGGCCAGTGCCCGGGCCACGCCGATGCGCTGCCGTTGTCCGCCGGAGAACTGGTGCGGGTAACGCAGGCGGTAAGCCGGATCGATGCCCGCGCGCAGCATGCAGTCGCAGACGTAGTCCCTCAGCCCCGGCTTGTCGATCAGGCCATGCACGAACGCGCCCTCGCCGACGATGCGCTCGACCCGGTGGCGCGGATTGAGCGATGCGTAGGGGTCCTGAAAAATCATCTGCACCTGGCGCGTGCTCTTGTGCACCCGCGTGCCGCGTTGCACGGCCACGGGCTGGCCCCGGTAGAGGGCCTGGCCACTGCTGGCCAGCTGAATTCCCGCAGCCATGCGCGCCAGCGTGGACTTGCCGCAGCCCGATTCCCCCACCAGGCCCAGCACCTCGCCTTGCGCGATCTCCAGCGACACGTCGCTGACCGCGTGCACGGTCGCCGGCGGCCTGGCGCGCCCCAGCGCGGCGCCCACGCGCTGCACCAGCGTCGGCGCCGTGGCAAAGCGCTTGGAGATGTTCCTCAGTTGCAGCAGGCTCATGCGGCAGTTCCTTGCAGCGCCGGATGCCAGCACCAGAGACGGTGTCCCGCCGTTCGCTCCTGCATCGGGGGCGGCCGCGTGCATTGCGCGTCGGCGCGCGGGCAGCGTGATTGAAAGGCGCAGCCCGGCGGCAGTTCGGACAGAGAGGGGGTCATCCCCGGAATCTGGTAGAGCGGCGCGCCCTTCCTCGCGTGGCTCGACGCCGACCCGATCAAGCCCTGCGTATACGGGTGCAAGGGGGTGTCCAGCAGCGCGTCCACGCCGGCGTATTCGGCGACGCGGCCCGCGTACATCACGCAGACCCGGTCGGCCAGCCCGGCGACCACCGACAGGTCGTGCGTGATCCACAGCACCGAGACGCCTTCGTCGCGCACCAGCTGCTGCACCTCGGCCAGGATCTGGCCCTGTATGGTCACGTCCAGCGCCGTGGTCGGCTCGTCGGCAATGATCAGATCGGGCCTGTGCAGCAGCGCGATGGCGATGGCGATGCGCTGGCGCATGCCGCCCGAGAGCTCGTGCGGGTAGGCCCTCAGGCGCTCGTCCGGCGCCGCGATGCCGACTCGGATCAGGCCCGCGCGGGCGCGCTCGAGGGCCTCGCGCCGGCCCACCGCTTCGTGCACCTGGATCGCTTCGACCATCTGGGTGGCGACGCGCAGGACCGGGTTGAGGGTCATCATCGGGTCTTGAAAGACCATGGCGATCTTCAGGCCGCGCAAGGCGCGCAGCTGCTTCTCGGGGCGCCCCACCAGTTCGACCCCGTTGAGCTTGATCGAGCCTGCGACGATGCGCCCGGGAGGATCGACCAGGCCCATGATGGAAAAGCCCGTCACGCTCTTGCCCGACCCCGACTCGCCGACCATGCCCAGGATTTCGCCGCGCCCGAGCGTGAACGACACGCCATCGACCGACCGCAGCACGCCGGCGTCGGTGTGGAAGTGCGTCTTCAATCCCCGGACTTCGAGGACCGGGGTCGGCGCCGCCGCATGGAGCGCCGTGGCAGGCAGGGGCAATGGCCGGGGGGTCATTTCTTCAATCGCGGGTTCAGCGCGTCGCGCAGCTGGTCGCCCACCAGATTGATGGCGAGCATCAGGATGACCAGCGTCACGCCGGGGTAGACGCTGATCCAGGTGCGGCCACTTTGCATGTATTCGAAACCCCGGTAGATGAGCGTGCCCAGCGAGGGCTCGGTGACCGGCAGGCCCACGCCCAGAAAGGACAGCGTGGCCTCCAGCACGATGGAACTGGCAATTTGTACCGTGCCGACCACGATCAGCGGCGGCAGCACGTTCGGCAGCAAATGGCCGACGGCCACCGTGTACGGCGGCAGGGGAATGGCGGCGGCGGCCTCGATGTATTCCCTTTCCCGCTCCGAAGAAGCCGCGCCGTGCACCGTGCGCGCGAAATAGGCGTACTGCGCGGCCACCAGCGCCACGATCACCTGCAGCTTGCCCTGCCCCATCGAAGCGACCAGCACCAGGGCCAGCATCAGCGGCGGGAACGACAGCTGCAGGTCCACCACGCGCATGATGGCGCTCTCCGCCCAACCGCCGCGAAACGCCGCCAGCAGCCCGAGCATGGTTCCGAGCAGCAAGGCAATCAGCCCCGCGAGCAGCCCGATGCCCAGCGACAGGCGCGTGCCGTAGACGATGGCGCTGTAGAGGTCGCGTCCGTCCGCGTCGGTGCCCAGAACGTGCGTGTAGCCGCCCGATCCCGTGCTGCCGGGCTCCAGGCGGGCGTCGGCCAGGTTCAGTGCGGCCTGGTCGTAGGGGTCTTGCGGGCTGATCCAGGGTGCGGCGAGTGCCCCGAGCACGACCAGCACCAGCACCGCCAGGGCCACCACGGCCAGATGGCTCCGGGAGAAGTCGCGCCACAGCGCCTGGACGAGCCCGCCACCGGGGGCGGCCGGGTTCGCGCGCGGGCCGGCGCTCATCGATTCGCCCCCAGGCGGCGCATGCGCGGGTCGAGCAGGGGGTGAAGGATGTCCACCGCGGTGTTGATCAGGATGAAGAGGAACACCACCAGCAGCAGGTACGCGACGACGACCGGCTGATCCAGCGTGCGGATGGCGTCGATCACCAGCTTGCCGGTGCCCGGCCAGGAAAAGATCGATTCGGTCACCACCGAGAAGGCGATCATGTGCCCGAACTCCAGGCCCAGCACCGTCACGATGGGAATCATGATGTTGCGCATCACGTGGCGCAGCATCACTTGCAGTGGCGCAACGCCCTTGGCGCGGGCGAAGAGCACGTAGTCGGCGAGC
>NZ_AFAL01000052.1 GCF_000193225.1 Verminephrobacter aporrectodeae subsp. tuberculatae At4
CCCGGAGACGCATACACCGTGAACGCGGGAAAGTACGACGCGGACCAAGACCAGCCGTTCGTCAACCGCCACGCGGCCTCGCTGCGCGCGGTCTACGACCTCGCGGACCTGGAGCGCTCGCTCTTCATCTACCAAAGTGGCCAGAGCGGGCTGGTGTTCTCGCCCCGCTACCGCGACATGCGCGCCGCCTGGGCCCAGGGGGGCTACCGCGCGCTGCAACTCCGGCCGGAGCGCTGGGCGCACGCGCTGACCTTGGCGCCGGCTGGGCAGTGACAAACCCATCCTGATGCCGGCTGCGCAAGCAAGCGGCCCGCCGGCCGCGGCCTCGATCCCCGATCAACAGCCGCGCGTCACCGGCATGGCGGCGGCGTGTCCATCGGCGCCGTAGCGGCCAAGCTCCCACTTCGCGATCGCGTTGCGGTGCACCTCGTCCGGACCATCGGCAAAGCGCAGCGTGCGCGCATGCACGTAGGCGTAGGCCAGGGGGAAGTCGTCGCACATGCCGCCGCCGCCGTGCGCCTGGATGGCCCAGTCGATGACCTGGCAGGCCATGTTCGGTGCGACCACCTTGATCATGGCGATTTCGGTCTTGGCGGCCTTGTTGCCCGCCACGTCCATCAACCAGGCGGCCTTGAGCGTGAGCAGGCGGGCCATGTCGATCTTGCAACGCGCTTCGGCGATGCGCTCCTGCGTCACGGTCTGCTGCGCCACCGTCCGGCCAAAGGCGGTGCGCGACGCGGCGCGCTTGCACATCAGTTCCAGCGCGCGTTCGGCCATGCCGATCAGGCGCATGCAGTGGTGGATGCGGCCCGGACCCAGGCGGCCCTGGGCAATCTCGAAGCCGCAGCCCTCGCCGAGCAGGATGTTGCCGACGGGAACGCGCACGCCGTCGAACAGCATTTCCACATGGCCGTGCGGTGCGTCGTCGTAGCCCAGCACGTTGAGCGGGCGGACGATGGTGATTCCCTTGGCGTCCGCAGGCACCAGCAGCATGCTCTGCTGCGCATGCCGGGGCGCGTCGGGGTTCGTCCTGCCCATGGTCACGAACACCGCGCAGCGCGGGTCGGCAGCGCCGGAGATCCACCACTTGTGGCCGTCGATCACGTACTCGTCGCCCTGGCGCTCGATCCGGGTGGCGATGTTCGTTGCGTCGCTGGACGCCACCTCGGGCTCGGTCATGGCGAATGCGGAGCGGATCCGGCCTTCGAGCAGGGGCCCGAGCCAGCGGACCTTGCTGGCATCGTCGCCGTAGCGCGCAATGGTTTCCATGTTTCCCGTGTCCGGCGCCGAGCAGTTGAAAACCTCGCTGGCCCAGGGCACACGGCCCATGATTTCGGCCAGCGGCGCGTATTCCTGGTTCGTGAGTCCGGCGCCTTCGTAGCCCAAGACGGTGGCGCTGTCGATCGGCAGGAACAGGTTCCACAGGTCGGCAGCCCGGGCCTTGGGTTTGAGGTGTTCGATCGTGGCCAGCGCCGACCAGCGCTTGCCGGCTGCGGTGTTGGCCGCCAGTTCGGCGCTGTACGTGGCTTCTGCGGGGTAGATGTGCTCGTCCATGAACTGGAGCAGTCGGGCCCGCAGTTCCCGGGTCTTGGGGAGTAATCAAAGTCCATGGCTTGCCTCCAACAAAAAATCCGTGCGGCCGGGGTGCGCAGATTGCGCTCACCGTCAGCCGCGTTGTGCGAACGACCAAGCCAGTTGCGCCATGGGCCGCGCCCCCTCTCCCGATGCCTTGGCCTGGGCGCTGGATGCGGTGCCGGCCTCGACGCGCTTGGCTATGCCCTGCAAGATGGCGGCGACGCGGAACATGCCGTAGGCGAGGTAGAAGTTCCAGTCGGCGCGCAACGCCTCGGGGGTGGCCATTTTCGTGCGTTCGCAGTAGCGCTGGATGTAGTCGTTTTCACTGGGGATGCCGAGTGCGGCCAGGTCCTGCCCCGCGATCCCGCGGCCCAGCGCGGGGGGAACATGCCAGGCCATGCAGTGGTAGCCCAAGTCGGCCAGCGGGTGGCCCAGCGTGGACAGTTCCCAGTCGAGCACGGCGATGATGCGCGGCTCGCCGGGGTGGAACATGAGGTTGTCCAGCCGGAAGTCGCCATGCACGATGGACACTTGGTTCTCGTCGCGCGCGCTGGCGGGCATGTGCGCGGGCAGCCATTGCATGAGCCGGTCCATCTCTTCGATGGGCTGCGTGATGGAAGCCAGGTACTGCTTGCTCCAGCGGCCGATCTGCCGGGCAAAGTAGTTGCCGGGTTTGCCGTAGCTGGCCAGGCCCCGGTCCGCGAATTTCACCGTGTGCAGCGCTGCGAGCACACGGTTCATCTCGTCGTAGATGGCGCTGCGCTGCGCCGGCGCCATGCCGGGCAGGGATTGGTCCCAGAGCACGCGGCCCTGCATGCACTCCATCACGTAGAAGGTGCGGCCAATGACCGATTCGTCCTCGCACAGCACATGCATGCGCGGCACCGCAACGTCCGTTCCATGCAGGCCGCGCATCACGGTAAATTCGCGTTCGATGGCGTGCGCCGAGGGCAGGAGTTGGGCCGCCGCAGCGGGCTTGGCGCGCAGCACGTAACTCGCGCCGGGGGTGATGAGCTTGTAGGTGGGGTTGGACTGCCCGCCCTTGAACATCTCCACCGCCAACGGGCCGCAGAAGCCCTGCATGTTCCGCGTGAGCCAGGCCGTGAGTGCGCCGACGTCGAAAGCATGCCGATCGGCCACCGGACGGGTGCCGACGAAATGGTCAAAGTGGCTCATTGCGGCGAGCGGTTCGGCGCGGGCTCAGCTGGTTCCGGCAAGGCGCTCCAGGGCTTGGCGATCGCGCACCACCAGACTGCTCCACTCGATGCGGAGGATCTCCTCGCGCTCCATGAACTTGAGCTCCTGGTTCACCCGCTGACGCGATGCACCCAGCAACTGGGCCAGATCTTCCTGCGCCAACTGCAGGCTGATGCGCAACTCGCGGCGCTCGGGCAGGATCGGTACGCCGTAGCTGCGCGTCAGGTACACGAGCTGCTTGGCCAGACGTGCGCGCAGGGGCAGGGTATTGAGGTCCTCCACCAGGCTGTAGAGCTGGCGGATGCGCCTTGCTTGCAAGCGCAGCAAGGCCTCGTAGAGCTCGGGATGATCGGACAGGATTTTCCGAAAATCCTCCTTGGGCACGCACAGGAGCGAGGTATCGCCCTGCGCGTAGGCGTCGTGCGTGCGCCGATCCCCGTCGAAGATCGCCACGTCGCCGAACCAGATGCCGGGCTCCAGGTATGTCAGCGTGATCTGCCGGCCCGAGGGGGTCGTAGAGCACACCCGCACCGCACCCCTGGCGCAAGCGACCCACTCCACGGGCGGATTCCCGCGTGCGGCAATGAGCACGCCGTCCCGAAAGCGTTTGACGTGTGAACATCGGAGGATGTCGTGGCGTAGCGAAGCAGAAAGAGATGCAAACCAGCGACCTGAATTGATCGCTTCACGTTCGTCAATTGTAAGAATCGGATCGTCCATAGCCTGTCTTTTTCGTGACTGGAAAATTGCCAATTGTCATGTAAGGGATGCTTCGCGCTGCGTCCCCGGGGCGTCACCCGCTCTTGTACCACGGCAGCCCTGCATTCCGGTGCAAGGACGCGATCTGCGGATGCTCTGCCAGTGAATCGATCAGCCCAGACCGCGCACCACGTCCAGGGCCTCTTCCACCCGCTCCACCGCGTGAATGCTCAGCCCCGGCACCGGTTTCTTGGGCGCGTTCGCCCGCGGCACCACGGCCGTGCAAAAGCCCAGCTTGGCGGCTTCCTTGAGGCGCTCCTGACCCCGCGGCGCAGGCCGGACCTCTCCCGCCAGTCCGACCTCGCCAAACGCGAGAAAGCCCCGCGGAAGCGCCTTGCCGCGCAGGCTGGAGGTGATGGACAGGAGCACGGCCAGGTCGGCGGCGGGCTCGCTGATGCGCACCCCGCCCACGGCGTTGACGAACACGTCCTGGTCC
>NZ_AFAL01000051.1 GCF_000193225.1 Verminephrobacter aporrectodeae subsp. tuberculatae At4
GGACGCGCAGGGGGAGCGCCAAAATGCCTGATCCTGATCTGCTGCGCTCGCCGCTGCACGCCTTCGCGCTGCCGGACCGGGCCTGCGTGCCCGCGGAGCACCACCGCGTGCGGCTCTGCGAGTTGCCGCACCTGGGCTATCTGGTGCTGCGCGGCAGGGCCGACGACGCGGCGTTCATGCAGGCCGTGGCCGCTGTCCTGGGCCAGCCGCTGCCGACGCAGCCGATGGCGGTCCTGCCCACGGCGCGCGGCGTGGTGCTCTGGGTCTCGCCCGACGAATGGCTGCTGGTGTGCCAGCGCTCCTGCCGCGCCGCGCTGCTCGCCGACCTGGGCGCCGCGCTGCACGCAGTCTTCTCCCAGGTCGTGGACAACAGCGGCGGCCTGACCACGCTGCGCCTGGCCGGCCCCGACCACCTGCTGCTGCTGCGCCAGCTCGGCCCCTGCGACTTCGCCAGCCTGGAGGTCGGGCACTGCGTGAGCACCGTGTTCTCCAAGGCCGGCGTGAGCGTGGTGCGCACCGACGCGGCCGGCGTGCTGCTGCTGTTTCGCCGCAGTTTTGCCGACTACGTCTGGCGCCTGATCGAGCGCACCGCGCAGCCCTGCCGGCCCTGCGTCACCCGCCTGGCGCAGTGCGCCGACCCGGTTTTCGCGCCCCTGGTCGAGGGCACCTGAAAGCCCCCTTCCCTCTCTCTCCACCCGAAAGACCCCCCATGAGCACGCTGCACCAGGACGCATTGATCATCGACGGCCTCATCATTTCCAAGTGGGAGCGCGCGGTTTTCGAGGACATGAGAAAGGGCGGGCTGAGCGCCGCGAACTGCACCGTCTCGGTGTGGGAAGACTTCCGCGGCACGGTGGCGAACATCGCCCGCATGAAGCAGCTGATCCGCGCCAACGGCGACCTGCTGACCCTGGCGCGCAGCACGGCCGACATCGAACAGGCGAAGAAAGACGGCAGGACCGCGATCGTTCTGGGTTTCCAGAACGCGCACGCCTTCGAGGACCAGCTCGGCCACGTCGAAGCCTTTCACGACATGGGGGTGCGCGTGGTCCAGCTCTGCTACAACACGCAGAACCTGATCGGCACCGGCTGCTACGAGCGCGACGGCGGCCTCTCGGGCTACGGCCACGAGGTCGTCGCCGAGATGAACCGCGTCGGCATCATGGTCGATCTGTCGCACGTCGGCGCAAAGACCTCGGAGGAGGCGATTCTGGCGTCGAAGCAGCCGGTCACCTACTCGCATTGCCTGCCGGCCGGCCTGAAGGAGCACCCGCGCAACAAGAGCGACGCGCAGCTGCGGTTCATCGCCGACCACGGCGGCTTCATCGGCGTGACCATGTTCCCGCCGTTTCTCCAGCGCGGCGTGAACGCCACGGTGGACGACTACGTGCAAGCGCTCGACTATGTGATCAACCTGGTCGGCGAGGACTGCGTGGGAATCGGCACCGACTTCACCCAGGGCTACGGCCAGGATTTCTTCGACTGGCTCACGCACGACAAGGGCGTGAACCGCCGCCTGACCGAGTTTGGCCCGATCCAGAACCCGCTGGGCATCCGCACCATCGGCGAAATGCCGAACCTGACCGCGGCCATGGAGCGCGCGCGCTGGCCGATGCCCAAGATCACCAAGGTGATGGGGCGCAACTGGCTGCGCGTGTTTGCCCAGGTCTGGGGCGCGTGAGGGGCCGCCCCGAGCGCCGCACCAGACATCCACACCCGCCAGGGTCCATTCTTCAAGGAGGTCCAGCATGTTCCAGCAACGCACCCATTCCCCGCGGCACCGCCGCCCGTTTCTGACCCGCACCCTGCTGGGCCTGGCCGCCGCGCTGGCGCTCCCGGGCCGCGCCGCGTGGGCGCAGCAGGGCAAGCCGGCGATCCGCATCGGCGTCGTCGATGGCTGGGCGGACAGCGTCGCCACGACCCAGCTCGCCGCCGCCGTGATCCGCAGCAAGCTCGGCCACCCCGTCGAGCTGGTGTCGGTGGCCGCGGGCCTGATGTGGCAAGGCGTTGCGCGCGGTGACCTGGACGCCACGCTCGCGGCCTGGCTGCCGGTCACGCACGGGGCGTACATGGCCAACTTCAAGGACAAGGTACAGGTCCTGGGCGTGAACTACGCCGGCGCGAAGATCGGTCTCATCGTTCCCGACTACGTCAAGGCCACGAGCCTCGCGGACCTGAACGGCCTGCGCGCGGACTTCGACAACCGCATCGTCGGCATCGACGCGGGCGCGGGGATCATGCGCAAGACCGAGGAGGCCATCAAGGCCTACGGCCTGGAGATGCGCCTGCAATCGAGCTCGGGGCCGGCGATGAGCGCGGAACTCGACCGCGCGTACCGCGCGAACAAGCCCATCGTCGTCACCGGCTGGATCCCGCACTGGATGTTTTCCAAATACAAGCTGCACTTCCTGGCCGACCCGAAGAACGTCTACGGCGCCGAAGAGAACGTGCACAGCGTCGTGCACCCCGGGCTGGGCAGCAAGGCCCCTGCGGTCGTGGCCTTGCTGAGCCGGCTGTCGTGGAGGCCCGAGGAGATCGGCAGCGTGATGCTGGCCATCGAGGGCGGGACGAAACCCGAGGCCGCGGCCGAAAAGTGGATGCACGACAACCCGGAGCGCGTCGCCAGCTGGCTCGCGCCCTGAACGCGAAACGACACCCACCCCACGAGGCCCCCGATGACCCCGCAACTGCCCATCGATGTAGCCGCCGACAGCGGCATCTGGACCACCGACGGTCTGCCGATGATTTACATGCCGCGGCATTTCTTCGTGAACAACCACGTCGAGACCGAGGCCGTCGTCGGGCGCGAGCGGTACGCGCCCGCGCTGTACAAGGCCGGCCACCGCTCGGCGCATTTCTGGTGCCAGCAAGAGGCCGTGACCCACGGATTGAAGGGGCTCGCGGTCTACCGGCACTACCTCCAGCGCCTGTCGCAACGCGGCTGGGGCCAGTTCGCGTTCCTCCACGCCGACGCCGACACGGGCTGCGCCCAGGTCCGGGTGGCGCATTCGGTGTTCGTGCTCGCGCAAGGCATTGCCGGCGTTCCGGTGCGGCGCGACAGGATCTGCTACGCCTTCGCCGGCTGGTTCGCCGGCGCGATGGACTGGGTGCTCGAATCTGGCGGATCGCGCCTGCGCACGACCTGCGCCGAGGACCGGTGCGCGGCCGAACACGCCGGACATACCGAGCACGCCGGACCGGCCGAAGGCGCACCGCCGCAGCCGCCGCACTGCATCTTCACCGTTCACCCCCTTTGAACTCAGGGCCGGACCATGCGCTACCCGCATCTGTTTGAACCCCTGCGCCTGAACCAGCTGCTGCTGCGCAACCGCATCGTGAGCACCGCGCACGCCGAGGTCTACGGCCGCGACGGGGTCCCGACGCCGCGCTACATCCGCTACTACGAAGAGAAGGCCCGGGGGGGCGTCGGCCTGGCGATTTGCGGCGGCTCCAGCCCGGTGTCGCGCGACAGCCCCTGGTCCTGGTGGAGCTCGATCAATCTGACGCGCGGCGCGGTCGTCGAGCCGCTGTCCAGGCTCGCCGAAACCATGCACCGGCACGGCACGAAGCTGATGATCCAGGCCACGCACATGGGGCGGCGCAACGCCTGGGGCGGCTTCGACTGGCCGCATCTGGTCAGCCCCTCGGGAATCCGCGAGCCGGTGCACCGGGGCAACGCGAAGACCATCGAGGTCGAGGAAATCCGGCGCATCGTCGCCGACTTTGGCCGGGCCGCGAAACGGGTGCAGGACGCCGGGCTCGACGGGATCGAGATCTCCGCCGCGCACCAGCATCTGATCGACCAATTCTGGAGCCCGCGCGTGAACCAGCGCAGCGACGAGTACGGCGGCAGCCTGGAGAACCGCCTGCGTTTCGGCATGCAGGTGCTCGAGGCCGTGCGCGAGCAGGTCGGCGCCGACTTCTGCGTCGGCCTGCGCGTGAGTGCCGACGAGTTCCACGAGGACGGAATCGACCACGAGGTGGCCAAGGAGATCGCCCAGGCCATGTCGGAAAGCGGCCTCATCGATTTTCTGGACGTGGTCGGATCGGGCGCCGACACGCACAACACCCTGGCCAACTGCATGCCGCCCATGGCGCTGCCGCCCGAGCCCTTCGTGCATCTGGCCGCGGGGATCAAGTCCGTCTCCAGGGTGCCGGTGCTGCACGCGCAGGGAATCCGCGACGCCGCGCAGGCGGAACGCATCCTGGCCGCCGGCATGGTCGATCTGGTGGGCATGACGCGCGCGCAGATTGCCGACCCGCACATGGTCGTGAAGATCCGCGACGGCCGGGAGGACCAGATCAAACAATGCGTTGGCGCGAATTACTGCATCGACCGGCAGTACAAGGGCCTGGACGTGCTGTGCATCCAGAACGCCGCCACGGGCCGTGAACAGAGCATGCCGCAGGTGCTCGAAAAGAGCGCCGGCGTACACCGCAAGGTGGTCGTCGTCGGCGCCGGCCCCGCGGGCCTGGAGGCCGCGCGCGTGGCGCGTGCGCGCGGCCACGAGGTGCTGCTGTTCGAGCAGGCGTCCGCGGTCGGCGGCCAGGTGAATCTGGCCGCGAAGGCGCCCCAGCGCGAGCAGATGGCCGGAATCATCCGCTGGTTCGACATGGAAACCCGGCGCCTGGGCGTGCAGCGGCGCCTGGGCGTCACGGCCG
>NZ_AFAL01000050.1 GCF_000193225.1 Verminephrobacter aporrectodeae subsp. tuberculatae At4
AGCACCACGGGCAGGCCGATGTCCTGCGCGGCCTGCCAGGCTTCTTCGGGGCTATCGACCAATTGGCCTTCGGGGATCGGCACACCGCAGGAGCGCAGCAGGCCCTTGGTCAGGTCCTTGTCGCCGGCGATGCCTTCGGCGATGGCGCTGGTGAACTCGGTCTCGGCGGTCCAGATGCGGCGCTGGCTGGCGCCGTAGCCCAGTTGCACCAGGTTGCCGCTGTTCAGGCGGATATGCGGGATTGCGCGCTCGGTCGCAGCAGTGACGATGCAGGCCGTGCTCGGGCCCAGGTACTGGTCGTCAACCTCGGTGCGCACGCGCGCCACGGCCGCCGGCACGTCAAAGGCCAGGCCGTTGATCGCCGCCATGATCAGGCAGTGGCCCTGCGCCAGCGCCACCCGGCCGACCTGCTCGTCGCGCGCGCGAAACACCATGCGGTACACGCCGCGCTGCGAAGTGCCGCGCGTCTGACCAAAGCCCGTGGGCATTCCCGCAAGATTGAGCAGTTCGATGACGATGTGCTCGAGCACATGGCCGCACCAAGTGCCTTCCTGCAGGCGCTGCAGGAAGCCGCCGCGCTCGCCCACGCCGCAGTGGTGCTCGATCAGCGCCGGCAGCCAGGTGGTCAGGCGCTCGGTAAAACCGGGCAGCGTGTTCGATGCATGCTCCTCCAGCCCGCCCAGATCGAGCCACACCTCGAGCACGGGCCGGTAGGTCCAGATATTCGGGCCGCGCAGGTAGTTGATGCGCAGCAGTTGGATGTCGTCGAATTGCGCCATGGGTTGCAGCGGGTGGGGTTTGCGGTGTTTCTTTCGGGCGCTGATTGTGCGCCGGTCGGGAGGTCGTTTGCCGTGCCAGGAGTCGTCGGACGCCGTCAGCCAAACAATGGCCGCAGACCCTGCGCGCGCAGGCTCACGGCGCTCGATTCCTCGGCCTGACGCCGCCCCTGCGCCCCAGGCCAAAGCCGATGCGGTAGAGGTCCGGCATGTCGATGCGACCGTCCTCCCTGGTTTTGATCAGGCCCAGCCGCTGCAAGTCCTCGCGCAGGCCGTCCCAGCCGCGCTCGGCGTGCTGCGCCGGCAGCCGCAGCGAGGCAATGCTTTGCGGCCCGTCAGGAAACCGTGCCTGCCAGCGCGCTTGCACCTCGGCGTAGTCGCACGGCACGCTCATTCCCCTGAGCTCCGAGAGCAGGTCCGATACCCAGGGGTAGTCCTCGGCCATTTCCTGCACGCGGATCTCCGACGCCTTCTGAATGCCGCGCTTCATGCTCTCGTAATGCAGGGCAAGCGCGTGCTCCGGGTACCGGTTGCCGGAGTCCTCGGCGACCTGGCGGATCGCCGCGAGAAAGGAGCGCGGCGAGGTCTGGCCGCGCCCGTCCGCCAAGTGGCTGACGCACCAGCTATAGGGCACACCGCGCCGCCGGTCGCTGCCCATCCAGGGGCCGGCAAGCCGCTCGAACAGTGCACGCTGCGTGCTGGATTCCCGCTTCATGGCATCGGGCAACCACCAGACGCCGTCGTACTTTGTCGCGTAGGCCATCGCGCACAAACATTCGCCATGCGGATCCGGCGCGTTCACCAGCCGCTGCCACAGCAAGCCGTGCAGATCGTGTCTGGCCCAAACCAGCTCGGCCCGGGTGGCCGCGAGCTTGGACGCGTCCGGAAAGTTGAAAACGGTGCGCTGCGCCTGGTCTTCGCGCAAAAAAACCTTCGCGTGCAGGCCCGGAAAAGACTGGATCCAAAGCATGGCCCGCAAAAGGCCGCGCACGATGTCATCCATTCGCTGCCAGTCGTTGCTCGTGCGGTCCAGGGCATCGAACAGGATCAGGCCACGCCAGTCGCCGCGGCGTTGCATCAGGCGCGCCGCGGCTTCGGGTTTGGACTTCAGCCAAGCGACGGTGTCCGGCCAACTGGCCATGGGCACGCTCTGCTGCGCGCGCTCAGCGATCCAGCGCAACACGGTGGCGCGCCAGAGATCGCAAGGATCCCCCCCGCCATCGATGAAGGCAGCGAACACGTCGGCGTTCGGATAGTGGCCAATGTCCTGCCGGCCGGCAAAACCCACCCGAACCTCGACGCCATCGAGTTCGGGTGAACCGATCAGCCCACGCAGCGTGCTGGACTGCAACACGGCCGTCCAAAAAGACTTCCCCACACCCCGCCCCCCCACGACCACGCTGGTGTCCATGCGCAGCGCCCTCAGGTGCGACAAGGGGATGTACAGCGCACCCGGCTGCAACTCACCGCCAGGACTGCCGGTTTCCTCAAGCGCTGACAAGATGGCGGCGCGCAATGTGCGTGCATCAGACATCGGCATCCTCCGATCCGGGGGTCCCACTTCCACTGACCCCGCCCATCAAGGGGCCGAAAAGGGCGTGCACTGCTTGCGCATCGGTGAGGTACTCATGGAAGAAACCCGGCTGCGTGCGCGCGGAGTGCTCCTCGCGCACGGGCCGGCAGGTCCGGATAGTCGGGCCGCGCAGGGGGTGGCTGCGCAGCAGTTGGATGTCGTCGAATTGCGCCATGGATTTGCAGCGGGTGGGTGGGCGGTGCGGGCTTGGGAATCTGGTGTTTTTCAGGCGCCGATTGTGCGCCAGTCCGGTGGGCTCCAGCGCCCTGGCCGGGTCAGCCAAATCGTCGCATCGGACGTTGAACCCGTCTGGGCTTGCGCATCGGTGAGAATGCGCGCTCGCGCGCGGTCGGCCGCTGCAGGCTGCCGGTGGCAGAAATACCAAACAAAAATGCAACATCACCATGTCGTGGACGCCTCGGGTGTCTCTTGCGGCTCGGCCGACCTGCGGGCCATGCTCGCTCCCGGGGAGAACGTGCTGGCAACGCTGCAGGTTGACCTGAGCGCGGCGCTGCGCTTTGCCGCAGGGTCGGTGGTGCTCACGTCCGAACGCCTGCTGGCCTGCGACCCGGGCAGCACGGTCTGGCGCAGCTGGCCCGTGGACGGCGCCCTGGCGCTGCGCCTGCACGACCATGGCGGCCTGGGCACGCTGGAACTGCACGACGCCCAGTCCCGCCTGGCGCTGTGGCGCTTTACCCTGTCGCGCCACACCCAGGCGCTGCGTCTGGTGCACGGCTTCGAGCGGCAGAGCGCCCGGGGCGAGGACCAGGCAGCAGATGCAGCCGACGCCCCTGCCTGCCCCACCTGCCATGAACCGCTGCCCCCCGACAGCACCGAATGCCCGGCCTGCGCCCGCGCGCAACCCGCACGAACCTCCACCTGGGTGCTGCTGCGCCTGTGGCGTTTTGCGCGGCCTTACCGCGGGCAGCTGGCCGCCGGCTTTGCCCTGACGCTGGCGTCCATGGCCGCCACGCTGGTCGCGCCGTACCTCACGATCCCGCTGATGGACGAGATCCT
The DNA here is from genome assembly GCF_000193225.1 of Verminephrobacter aporrectodeae subsp. tuberculatae At4. Taxonomy (GTDB): domain Bacteria; phylum Pseudomonadota; class Gammaproteobacteria; order Burkholderiales; family Burkholderiaceae_C; genus Acidovorax; species Acidovorax aporrectodeae. Next base: position 3,367 of record NZ_AFAL01000050.1, read on the forward strand.
GATCCCGTTCCAGAACGGCCAGCAGATCGCACCCGACCTGGTGCTGCTCTACCTGGGCGGGCTGCTTTTGTCCGCGCTCGCCGCCTGGGGCCTGGGCTGGGCGCGCACCTACATCCTGGCGCTGGTGTCCGAACGCATCGGCGCCGACCTGCGCACCACGACCTACGAGCACCTGATGCGCCTGTCGCTGGACTACTTTGGCGGCAAGCGCACGGGCGACCTGATGGCGCGCATCGGCTCGGAGACCGACCGCATCAACGTCTTTCTGTCGATGCACGCGCTCGATTTCGCCACCGACCTGCTCATGATCGCCATGACGGCGGCGATCCTGTTCTCCATCAACCCCTGGCTGGCGCTGGTCACGCTGCTGCCGCTGCCGTTCATCGGCTGGATGATCCACACCGTGCGCGACCGCCTGCGCACCGGCTTCGAGAAGATCGACCGGGTCTGGTCCGAGGTGACGAACGTGCTCGCCGACACCATTCCCGGAATCCGCGTGGTCAAGGCCTTTGCCCAGGAACAGCGCGAATCCCGGCGCTTTCACGCGGCCAACCAGCACAACCTGGAGGTCAACGACAAGCTCAACCGGACCTGGAGCCTGTTCACGCCCACGGTCTCGCTGCTCACCGAAATCGGCCTGCTGGTGGTCTGGGCGTTCGGCATCTGGCTGGTCGCGCACAGCCGGATCACGGTCGGCGTTCTCTCGGCCTTCGTCGCCTACATCGGGCGCTTCTACGGGCGGCTCGACTCGATGAGCCGCATCGTCTCGGTCACGCAAAAGGCCGCAGCGGGCGCGAAACGCATCTTCGACATCCTCGACCACGTGAGCAGCGTTCCCGACCCCGCCCAGCCCGTGCAACTCGACCAGGTCCGGGGCGCCATCGGCCTGCGGGCAGTGGGCTTTCGCTACGGCAGCCGCGCCGTCATCGCGGGGCTGAGTCTGGACATCCGCCCCGGCGAGATGATCGGCCTGGTGGGGCACAGCGGATCGGGCAAGAGCACGCTGGTGAACCTGATCAGCCGCTTCTACGACGTGAGCGAGGGCTCCATCCAGGTTGACGGCGTGGACATCCGCCGCTTTGCCGTGGCCGACTACCGCCGCCACATCGGCCTGGTGCTGCAAGAGCCCTTTCTGTTCTTCGGAACGATCGCCGAGAACATCGCCTACGGCAAGCCCGGGGCCACGCGCGACGAGATCGTCGCCGCAGCGCGCGCCGCGCATGCGCATGAATTCATCCTGCGCCTGCCGCACGGCTACGACGCGCTCGTGGGCGAGCGCGGCCAGGGCCTGTCGGGCGGCGAACGCCAGCGCGTTTCGATCGCGCGCGCGCTGCTCATCGACCCGCGCATCCTGATCCTGGACGAGGCGACCTCGGCCGTGGACACGGAAACCGAAAAGGAAATCCAGAAGGCGCTGGACAACCTGGTGCGGGGCCGCACGACGATTGCCATCGCGCACCGCCTCTCGACGCTGCGCAAGGCCGACCGGCTGGTCGTCATGGACCGCGGGGCCGTGGTCGAGGTCGGCGCGCACGACGAACTCATGCACAAGCAGGGCGCGTACTGGCGGCTCCACGAGGCGCAGGCACGCCGCGCCGCCTGCGACGCCGCCGCCGCCGCCGCCGCCCCGTCCGATGGCGCACGCAGCGCCGGCCGCGAACTGCACGCCGACAAACCCTGACCCCGCCGGAGCCGGCCATGAACGCAACCCCCTGCCCGTCGCCGTCTCCCGCGTTCGCGCTCACGCGCAACGCGCATGGCCGCCTGGTACTGACATTGCCCGACGGCACGGCGCACGAGGGCGTGACGCCGGTGCGCGCCTTCCCGATCGCCGCGCCCGCAGAGGGCCTGGCGCTGCTCGGCCCCGACGGCCACGAACTGCTGTGGATTGCCCGGCTCGATCGGCTCGCCGACGCCGTCCGGCAGCGCATAGAGGAAGAGCTGGCAGTGCGCGAATTTGCGCCCGGCATCGAAAAAATCCTTGCCGTCTCCAGCTTCTCCACGCCCAGCACCTGGGACGTGGAAACCGACCGGGGCCCGGCCCGGCTCGTCCTCAGGGCCGAAGAAGACATCCGCCGCCTCGATGGACGCACGCACCTGCTGATCGCCAGCGGCGACGGCGTGCTGTTCCGGATCCGGGACAGCACGGCGCTGGAGCGGCATTCGCGGCGCCTGCTCGAACGCTTTCTCTGACCGGCGCCGGGGGACGGCGTGCGCCAAAACAACGGGCGGCCATGGGGGAAACACCGGATTTCGGGCTACCCGTGAGAAAGACCTCAATTTCCCCTTCTTTTTGCCGTAAGGAATGTACGAAGAGGCCGAAAGACCCACAGCACTGCTTCTCCAAACTTGGGCCATTGCCATGCAACTGCCACCTGTCGACCGATCGCCAAATTGGCGCCCCCCCGGCGCTGATTTGTATTCCACGGGCGCTTCGGGGGCGCCACCGGTGCGCCCCGTCAACGCACCGACCCCCGTCGAATCACTCGACCGGCTGGGAGAAGGCGCCACCGCGCGCACGCCGGACAGGTCTCCCACCGCCGAAGCACCCCCCCGTGACTGGACCGTGGACAGGAAGCGGGAAGCCGTCGAACAGCCGCCGCCCAGGGAACCACCCATGTACAAGCAGCTTCTGGAATTCATTCAGTCCATGTGGCGCGCCAGCGGCAGCGCCATCGAGATCGCCCAGGAGTTGAACCGGACGACGCAGCAGGAGCGCCTTGCCCAGCAAGCCAAGTCGCCAACCTACCCCGACCCGAAGGTCAAGCGCACCGACGGAGCATGAGCGCGCACGCCGGAATCACCCCGCCGACCGCAGCAGACCCACCGCCAGCAGCCCCATCGTGAGCGCAATCAGCGCGTCCAGAACCCGCCATGCCTGCGGCGCAGCAAACACCGGCGCGAGCCAGCGGGCACCATAGCCCAGCGCCGCGAACCACACGCAGCTGGCCAGGGTCGCCCCCACGGCAAAGCCCGCGCGGGGCGCGTCGCCGTAGGGGCTGGCGATGGCGCCGAGCAGCAGCACGGTGTCCAGATACACATGGGGATTGAGCCAGGTGAGCGCGGCCGCGGTGAGCACGGCGCCCCGGGCGCTCGGCAACGGCACCGAAGCCCCCGGATCCAGGCCCCCGGGGCGCCATGCGCG
>NZ_AFAL01000049.1 GCF_000193225.1 Verminephrobacter aporrectodeae subsp. tuberculatae At4
GTGTTCAAGAGCGTGGTCGAATGCGGCGGCATGGCGGCCGCCGAGCTTGAGCTGAATATCGGCGCGAGCACCGTGAGCCGCCACATGAAAGACCTGGAGACGCGCCTGGGCCTGACGCTGTGCCGCCGCGGCCGGGGAGGATTTGCGCTCACCGCCGAAGGCCAGCGGGTGTACGACGAGACCCTGCGCTTGCTGGCCTCGGTGCGCGGCTTTCGCGACAGCATCGACGACATCCACTGCCGCATGGGCGGGCAATTGGCGGTGGCCATTTTCGACAAGACGGCGAGCAACCCGGCGGCGCGCATCGGCCAGGCCATCGCCGCCTTCAGCGCCGCGGCGCCGGATGTGCAGTTGCAACTGCACGTGGGCTCGATCAACGCCATCGAGCGCGGTGTCATCGACGGCAGCTACCAAGTAGGAATCATCCCCGCGCACCGCAACTCGCACAGCCTGGCCTACGCCAACCTGTTTGCCGAGTCCATGTTGCTGTACTGCGGAGCGGACCACCCGCTGTTTGGTGCGTCCACACCCCCCGCCGGTTGGCAGGCGGTGCGCCACTACCAATTTGCCGGGCTGGGCTACCACTCGCCGAACATGGAACTGAGCCACCAGGCCCAGCTGCGGCGCGCGGCCACCGGTTTTGACCAGGAGTCCATCGCCACGCTGATCCTGTCGGGCCGCTTTCTCGGTTTCTTGCCGGACCACTACGCCGAGGCGTTCGAGCGCCAGGGCCGCATGCAGGCCGTGAACCCGGCGCTGTTTCGCTACAACTGCCAGTTCGTGAGCCTGATGCGCCGCTCGCTCGTACCCGCCAGAGCGGCGCAGGCGTTTGCCCAGTGTCTGCAAGATGCGCACACGGCAGGCTGATGGGGCCACGCCCCGGATGCACACGGCGCATCCCACCGGGCGTGCTCCTGCCACGCAGCGTCTGCGCAGCCGGCGCCCGGTCCGGATCAGGGATCGGTCTCAGGAGTACACCGGAGGCTCGCCCTCGGGCCGCGTCTTGAAGCGCTTGTGCACCCAGTAGTACTGGCCCGGCGCGGCGTCGATGTAGGTTTGCAGCCGCGCATTCATCTGCGCCGTATCGGCCTCGGCGTCGGCGCTCGGATAGTCGGGCCAGGCGGGCGTGATTTCGGCGCAGTAGCCGGCGCGGGTGAGGCGCGTGACCATTGCAATCACCTTCGCCCGCCCCAGCCGCGCAAAGCGCGGGAGCGAGGGCAGCGTGGCGGCCGCAACGCCGTAGAACGGAACGAACAGCGAGTCGTTGCGGCCAAAGTCCATGTCCGGCAGCAGATACAGCAGGCCCCCCCGGCGCAGATTCTCGATGATGGGTTTCACACTGCCGCTGCGGTTGAGCATGCGCACATTGCCAAAGCGCTGGCGGCCCGCGCGCAACCAGGCGTCGACTGCCGGGCTGGGGTGGGTGGAGAAGATCGACGTGAACGCCCGCGACGTATGCAGCGTCAGCGCCGAGCCTCCGGCATCCATGCCGTAGAAATGCGGCGCAAAGATGATGCAGGGGGCATCGCCCTGCAATTCCTCCAATGCGCCCTGCAATTGCACGCGCCGCAGCACCACGTCCGCCGGCGCGAGCCACAGCCAGCTGCGGTCCAGCCACGACTGGCAGAACAGCACAAAGGTTTCGCGCGCCCATTGGCGGCGCTGCCGCGCGCTGGCCTGCGGGTAGCACAGGGCCAGATTGCGCAATGCCACGCGGCGGCGCGGCACGGCCAGCGCGTACAGAACGCGCCCGATGAACCAGCCCATGCCGCGCAGCACGGGCAGCGGCAGGCGCGCCAGCACCCGCATGAACCATACCCCCAGGCGCCCCGTCATGCGTCCACCCCGGCAGAAGAAGGGGGCACGGCGCGCGGTGGCTTGTAGCGGCCGTAGCCCCAGAGGTACTGCCCGGGGCATTGGCGAATGAGGTATTCCATGGCCTGATTGATTTGCAAGACGGCGGCCTCCAACGGGGCTGACAGCGGCTGCGCCAGCGGTTCGAAATAGGTGACGAAACCACGGCCCCAGGCCAGGCGCTCGCAGCGCGCCAGCACGATGGCAGCGCCCGTCTGCTGCGCCAGGCGCACGGCCAGGGTCATGGTGTAGGCGTCGCGGCCGAAGAAGGGCGTCCATTGACCCTGCCCCTGCGGCGGCACTTGGTCGGGCAGCAGGCCCACGGCCTCGCCACGGCGCAGCGCCCGGATCATCTGGCGCACGCCCGCGAGCGTGGTGGGCAGCAGCAGCACGCCGGGCCGGTTGCGCGCGGTTTCCATCAGCTTGGCCAACCAGGCCTGGCGTGCGGGGCGGTAGAGCGCGGTGATCGGTCCGTGCTCGGCGCCCCAGCGCTGCGCGATCGCCTGCACCACGATCTCGAAACAGCCCTGGTGCGGTGAGAGGAACACGATGCCGCGCCCGGCCGCGTAGGCCCGCTCCACGCAGGACTCGCCCTCCAGGTGGCAGGACAGCGGCGCCCCCAGCCACAGGCGCGGCAGTTCGGCCACCATGCGGCCCGCATGCGCCACGGCGGCGCGCACGGCGCGAAACGGATAGCCCGCGAGCGCCGAATGCGCGCGAAAGCGGCGCCGGTACGTGGGCGACGCACAGAACGCCACCCAGCCCAAGGCTGCGCCCAGCGCATGCAAAAACCACAGTGGAAACACGGAAAGAAATCGGAAAACGACTGGCATTAGAATGGCAGGGTCGCTGAGTTAAATGAGCAACTTGCAGGGCGACGTTAAAAAAATCTGCTAAAGCGTTCGCCAAAGCTCCCACGGAGTCAGGGCAACGCCCCAAATACCGAAACCCAGGAGTTTATTCAAATGGCGAACGACTTTCTCTTCACCTCGGAATCCGTCTCCGAAGGCCACCCCGACAAGGTAGCCGACCAGATCTCGGACGCCATCCTGGACGCGGTCTTCCGGCAGGACCCCGAAAGCCGCGTCGCTGCCGAGACACTGGTCGGCACCGGCCTCGTGGTGCTGGCCGGCGAAATCAGCACCAAGGCGCACGTGGACTACACCCAGGTGGCGCGCGACACCATCCGGCGCATCGGCTACGACAACACCGACTATGGAATCGACCACAAGGGCTGCGCCGTGCTCGTGGCCTACGGCAAGCAGAGCGGGGACATCGCCCAGGGCGTGGACCACGCAAGCGACGACCCCTTGAACACCGGCGCCGGCGACCAGGGCCTGATGTTCGGCTACGCCTGCGACGAAACGCCCGAGTTCATGCCCGCGCCGATCTACTACGCGCACCGCCTGGTCGAACGCCAGGCCCAGTTGCGCAAGGACGGCCGCCTGCCCTTTCTGCGCCCCGACGCCAAGAGCCAGGTCACGCTGCGCTACGTGGACGGCAGGCCGCACAGCATCGACACCGTGGTGCTCTCCACCCAGCACGACCCCGACCAGTCGGAGACCGCGACCAGGATGAAGCAAAGTTTCATCGACGCGGTCGTCGAGGAAATCATCCGGCCCGTGCTGCCCAAGGAATGGCTGCTGCCGCACACGCGCTACCTGATCAACCCCACCGGCCGCTTCGTCACCGGCGGCCCGCAGGGCGACTGCGGCCTCACGGGCCGCAAGATCATCGTCGACACCTACGGCGGTGCCTGCCCGCACGGCGGCGGCGCGTTCAGCGGCAAGGACCCGACGAAGGTAGACCGCTCGGCAGCCTACGCCGCGCGCTACGTGGCCAAGAACATCGTGGCCGCGGGCTTGGCGCGCCAGTGCCAGATCCAGGTGGCGTATGCCATCGGGGTTGCCCGGCCCATGAACATCACCGTGTACACCGAGGGCACGGGCGTCATCGCTGACGAGCGCATTGCCGCGCTGGTCAGCGAACATTTCGATCTGCGCCCCAAGGGCATCATCCAGATGCTCGACCTGCTGCGCCCGATCTACGAAAAGACCGCCGCCTACGGCCATTTCGGACGCGAAGAACCCGAGTTCACTTGGGAGCGAACGGACAAGGCCGGTGCCCTGCGTGCGGCAGCCGGCCTGTAAGCTGCGCGGCGCCGGCGCGCAGGTCCCGCGCGGCGGACCGGAGACATATGTACGACACCGCCATCTGCATCGGGCGTTTCGAGCCCGTCCACAACGGCCACTTGGCCCTGCTGCGGCGCGCACTCGACAGCGCGCCGCAGGTCATCGTGGTACTGGGCTCGGCCTGGCAGGCACGCTCGCTCAAGAACCCTTTCACCTGGCAGGAACGCGAAGCCATGCTGCGCGCTGCCCTGCCCGCCGCAGCCAACGCCCGCGTGCAAACGCTGGCCGTGCGTGACCACTACAACGAAGCCCTGTGGGTCAACGCCGTGCGCCAGGGCGTGGCCCGGATCACGGCAGGCGGAGCGCGCACCGCTCTGGTGGGGCATTTCAAGGACGCCACGAGCAGCTACCTGGACGCATTCCCGGGCTGGGAACTGATCCCTGTGCCGCGCCAGGGCCGAATCGACGCCGCCGCGATCCGCGACGCGTACTTTGGCGCGACGCCCGACACCGTGCGCCCTGCGCTCGCCCCCCTGGCCAACGAGATTCCCCCAAGCACCCTCGCGGCGCTGGAACGCTTCGCACAAACCCCGCAATACCCCGCCCTGCAAGAGGATTGGCGCATGCTGCGCGGCTGCCGCCAGTCCTGCACGCCCGTATTCGTGGCAGTGGGCGCCGTGCTGCGCTGCCAGGACCAGGTGCTGCTGATGCGCCGCGCCAGCGCCCCCGGGAAGGGGCTGCTGGCCGTTCCCGAAGGCTGCATCGCGCCGCGTGAAACCGTGTGGCAATCGTGCCTGCGCGCGTTGCGCGAGGAAGCCCGCTGCACGCTGCCCGAAGCCGCCCTGCGCGCCGCATTCCGGTCCATGGCCGTATTCGACCACCCCGAGCGCAGCCAGCGCGGACGCACCCTGGCGCACGCGCATTATTTCGACCTTGGAACGTCGGCCTTCCCCACGGCGCAGACCGGCGACGCTGCGTTGCAACTGCCATGGACTCCGATCGTGCAACTGGCGGCCATGGAGGAGGAATTCTTCGAAGACCACTTCCACATCCTGGATCACTTCCTGTCCATCACCACCGGCTGAGAAACACCCATGCGGCCATGGCTGCAAACAAATCGGCGCTGAAAAGCATGCGGGGTGACGCCCCCCCGAAACAGTTGCACAAAGACAAACCCC
>NZ_AFAL01000048.1 GCF_000193225.1 Verminephrobacter aporrectodeae subsp. tuberculatae At4
TAGAAAGTCTGGACCTTGTAGCGGCCGCCCGTGCGCTGTTCCACTTCCTTGGCAAAGGTGTCGATGGCCACGCCCTGGTGCGAGTTCTGGGCCGTCGAGATGCTGATGCGCATGGTCGTGGTCTGCGCGGCTGCGCCGGCTGCAAGACTGAGCGCAAGGCCCAGGCCGGCGGCAAATCGGGTGAATTGCATGGGTGTCTCCGGTTGATGGGGCGGCGCCTCGTGCGGATGCCCCCGGGGGGTGCGGGGTCCGTGGGACCCTGGCACCGGGGCCGGATTATGGCAGCGCAGCATGGGCGCGGGAAAAACGGGCAATGCAGTCCGCTCATGTGCCGGACGAGCCCCCGGCGGCGGCAGGGCGGGAATGCGGCTGCGCTGCGGCGCTGCGGCCAAATCGCTGGCGGTAGAGGTCGGCGCTGATCCCCGTATGGCGCCGCAGGCTGCGTTGCAGGCTATCGACCGAGCCAAAACCCGCGCGCTGCGCAACCTGCTTCAGGGGCCAGGTGGTTTGCTCCAAGTGGCGCTTGGCATGGTTTGGCCGCTTGCTCAAACCCGACCCTGGATGCATAATGTCATCATTTTGATGATATGATGCGTGTCACGAATGAGCAAACGTAATGGTTTCGGTCCCTCCGTCGTTTGCGGAGGTTGAGGAGCACGTGACCATGCACCCCCAACGCGTCGAGAGCCTGAGCCACGCACAACGAGAGCGGCTCGCCTACATCGACTTCCGCCTGTACTTCATTGGCGAGATCGGACGGCCTGATCTGAGCAGTCGCTTCGGAGTGGCACCGGCGGGTGCAACACGAGACTTGGCCCTGTACCGTGAGGTCGCCCCCAAGAACATCGAGTTCGACGGTAGCAACAAGATCTACCGCATCGGCAAGGGTTTCGTGCCGGTCTTCGAGCAATCACCGCAGCGCGTTCTGTCAGCACTCTCGTTGGGGTTTGGCGATGGCGTAAACGGTGATTCGCACTCGCTCCTGCCTTGCGAGTCCCCTGCGGCACTGAGCAGTCCATGCATGAAGGTGCTGGCACCAATCTGCCGATCCATCCACGCCAAGCGTCCGGTCGCCATCCGCTACCACTCGGTGAGCAGCGGAGAGTCAGAGCGGGTGATCGTTCCCTTCGCTCTCGTGGACAGCGGCCTGCGTTGGCATGTCCGAGCGTTCGACCGCAAAACCGGAGAGTTCCGCGACTTTGTCATCACCCGGATCGAAGCGCCCACGACACTCGACGAGGCCCCCAAGCTTGGTGAACGTCCTGATGACGACATCCAGTGGACACGGATTGTCGAGATCGAACTGGTTCCGCATCCAGACCAGCCTAGATCTGAAATCACTGCACGTGACTACAGCTTCACTGGCGGTGTGCTGGCGCTGAAGCTTCGGGCTGCTATGGCTGGATACATGCTCCGGCGCTGGAGCGTCGACTGCTCCCCGGACCACCGTCTGCGTGGCCCCGAATACCGCCTGTGGCTCAAAGACCATCTGGCACTCTACGGTGTGAAGAACGCGCTGCTTGCTCCTGGCTATGCCACGTCTCCAAGGGCGGATTCCTGATGGAACTCATCGACAACATCAACCGCCTGCTCGGCGACGACCTCAAACAGACGCTCAAGCCCGGTGCCCGCCTGAAGATCGCGGCCTCCTGCTTTTCGATGTACGCATTCGAAGCGCTGAAAGCAGAGCTGGAAAAGATCGACGCGCTGAACTTCATCTTCACTTCGCCAACTTTCGTCGCCAACGAGGTCACGGACAAGATTCGCAAGGAACGCAAGGAGTTCCACATTCCCAAGGCTGACCGCGAACGGAGTCTGTACGGGAGTGAGTTCGAGATTCAGTTGCGCAACAAGCTGACCCAGCGCGCGATTGCAAAGGAGTGTGCTGACTGGATGCGGCGCAAGGCGACCTTCAAGTCCAATCGCAGCAAGGCCCCGATGCAACAGTTCGCCTGTGTGCAATCCACCGCCGCAGACACCGCCTATATTCCATTGCACGGCTTTACCGCCGTTGACCTCGGCTACCAGCAAGGCAACGCTGTCTCCAACCTCGTCAACAGAATGGACGAGCCACCATTCACGGCCGCCTACCTCAGCCTGTTCAACCAGATCTGGCAGGACCCCGAGAAGCTGGAAGATGTGACCGCGCAGATTTGCGACCACATCGCGTCTGTGTACCAGGAGAACTCGCCCGAGAGCATTTACTTTCTGACGCTCTACAACATCTTCAACGAGTTCCTGGACGACATCAACGAGGACGTCCTGCCGAACGACCGCACCGGCTACCAAGACACTCTCATCTGGAACAAGCTCTTTAACTACCAGAAGGATGCAGCCACCGGGATCATCAACAAGCTCGAGACCTACAGCGGCTGCATCCTGGCCGACAGCGTCGGCTTGGGCAAGACCTTCACGGCCTTGGCAGTCGTCAAGTATTACGAGCTGCGAAACCGCTCAGTGCTGGTGTTATGCCCCAAGAAGCTGGCTGACAACTGGCTGAGCTACAACCGCAACCTCAAGACCAACATCTTCGCCCGCGACCGGTTCAACTATGACGTGCTCTGCCATACCGACCTCAGCCGCACCAGCGGCGAGTCATTTGGAACACCGCTGAACCGCATCAACTGGGGCAACTACGACCTCGTCGTAATCGACGAGTCGCACAACTTCCGCAACAATGACGCCTACAAGGACAAAGAGACCCGCTACCAGAAGCTGATGAACAAGGTCATCAAGGAGGGAGTGAAAACGAAGGTGCTGATGCTTTCGGCCACCCCGGTGAACAACCGCTTCAATGACCTGCGCAATCAACTGGCACTGGCCTACGAGGGGGACTCTGAGAACCTCAGCAAGAAGCTGCGCACCGGCAAGACGGTAGAGGACATCTTCCGTGGTGCGCAGGCCTGCTTCAACGCTTGGGCAAAGCTTCCACCAGAAGGGCGAACAGCGCGGGCCATCCTGGACTCGTTGGACTTCGACTTCTTCGAATTGCTCGACAGCGTCACCATCGCGCGCTCGCGCAAGCACATCCAGACCTTCTACAACACCAAGGATATCGGCCCATTTCCCGAGCGCGGCAAACCATTGTCGTTTCACAGTCCGCTCACGCAGCGAGCCGACGTAATGAGCTTTAAAGAGATCTTTGAGCAACTGTCTCGGCTCAAGCTCGCTGTGTACGCCCCGATTAGCTACATTCTGCCGAGTCGGCTGAAGAAGTACGAGGAAATGTACGACACCCAGGTCGCAGGCAAAGGCAAGCTCAAGCAAGCTGACCGCGAAAAGAGTCTGCAGGCGTTGATGACGACCAACCTGCTCAAACGTCTCGAAAGCTCGATTGAGTCCTTTCGCTTGACGCTCCAGTCTCTGCGTGCGAACCACACGAATACGCTGGCCAAGATCAGCACCTTCAATCAGACCGGCAACGTCGCCAGCATTGATGACCTGACCGATCAATTGGAAAACCTCGACGCGGATGACGACGACCTGCCCGCCATTGGCGACAACGAGATCGGCGGCAAGGTCAAGATCAGCCTCGCCGACATGGATTTGCCTTCGTGGGAGCACGAGCTGAAAGTCGATCTGGAAGTCATTGATACCTTGCTGGCGTCGATGAACAAGATCACGCCTGCCGATGACGCCAAGTTGCAGCACCTCAAGGCACTGGTTCTCGAAAAGATCGCCGCTCCGCTGAACCCAGGCAACGAGAAGGTCTTGATCTTCACCGCCTTCGCCGACACCGCTGACTATCTGTATGCCAATTTGGCATCGGAGTTGCTGGCCACACAGACCCTGCACAGCGCCAAAGTCACAGGCAAGGGTGCGCCGAGGTCCACGCTCAAGAAGAGCTATGACTTCCAGGAATTGCTCACCCTCTTCTCGCCGCGCTCGAAGGAGAAGGCCATCGCGCTACCGAACGAACCAGCAGAGATTGACTTGCTGATTGGCACCGACTGCATCTCTGAAGGTCAGAACCTGCAGGATTGCGACTACCTGATCAACTACGACATCCACTGGAACCCCGTGCGCATCATCCAGCGCTTCGGACGGGTGGATCGCATCGGCTCACCCAACAGCAGGATTCAACTGGTCAACTACTGGCCAGACATCCCGCTCGACGAGTACATCAACCTAAAGGAGCGGGTTGAGAGCCGGATGATGATTGCCGACGTCACGGCCACCGGGGACGACAACGTGCTGAGCGCCCAAGCCAACGACGTGTCCTACCGCAAGGAGCAATTGCGCCGCCTGCAAGAGGAAGTGATCGAACTGGAAGACCTGAAGATCGGCGTATCGATAACTGACCTGGGGCTCAATGACTTCCGCATGGACTTGCTCAACTACGTCAAGGCCCATGGCGAATTGAACAATGTGCCAAGCGGGATGCACGCCGTGGTGCCAGCCAAGCCTGAACTGGGTCTTCGCCCTGGCGTGATCTTCACGCTGCGCAACCTGAACCCGAGCGTCAACGTCAGCCAACACAACCGGCTGCATCCGTACTACCTCATCTACATCAATCGCGAGGGTGAGGTCATTCACGATCACACCGAGGTCAAGCGCCTGCTCGATCTGGTGCGCAGTTGCTGCAAGGGACAGGCTAGACCTATTCCGGATGCATGCCATCTGTTCAACAAGGAAACGGCCGACGGCAGCAAGATGCAGGTGTACTCCGACCTGCTTGGCAAGACCATCCGCTCGATGATCGAGGTGAAGGAAGAAAAGGATCTGGACAGCCTTTTCAGCAGCGGCAAGACTACCGCGCTGGTCAACACCATTGCCGGGCTGGACGAATTCGAACTGATCACCTTCCTCGTGATTCAGGAGGTCGGATGAGTCAGCCCACACATCCCGCTTTCATCAGCTACCCCAAGCAAGCCACTTTTGGGTGCAACTTGCCCAAGAACAAGATCTACGAACATAGCGGCGCCAACACGCGACTGAAGGACTTGTTCGTCGAGCAGGTAGAGCAGATCGTCTGGCAATACAAACTGGCCCCCGAAACGATCAACCTTCCCGCCAAACCCGGCGTGCCAGAGATTCAAGTCTTCGCCATCCAGCTCAAGACACCAGAGCTGGATTTGGACGTGCTGCGCTGCATTGATGGGGCCGTGCAGTTCCCCATCGTATTCGAGCTGAGCTTTGATGGTCAAACGCAGGTTGTCGCGGCCTACAAGCGTCCCAACGAATCAGACGCCAGCCGGTGGGTGCTCAGCGACTACTTTGCGACGGCATGGCGACCGAGCAATGCTCAGCGCGTAGCCATGCCGCTTGTGCTCGATCTCAGCGGTTTGTACGAGCAGGTATTGCAGCGGCTAATTTCATTGCCCGTCCGCCCGCAAGAAAGCCTTGCCGATTTGGTTGCCCGCGTTGAGAAGGTTGCGTCGAAACAGCGAGAGGTTGAGAAAATGGCCGGCAAGCTTGCAAAAGAGAAACAATTCAACCGAAAGGTCGAGATCAACGCCACTTTGCGGCGACTCAAAATCGAACTTGAACAATTGAGTAGCTGATTACTGGCGACCAGAGGAAAATAACATGAAAAAACTGAAGATGCACTCACTCAACCTGGCACAGGAAAACGTCATCCGTATTCTGGAGCTATTCCCGAACTGCGTCACAGAGGCCCAAGATTCGGGTGGCAGAGTGAAATTGACAGTTGATTTTGATCAGCTGCGACAAGAGCTATCCGACTCCATCGTCGAAGGTCCTCAAGAGCGCTACCATCTGAACTGGCCTGGCAAGCGCGAAGCGATGCTTGCCGCTAATGCACCAATTGCCAAGACGCTCCGCCCCTGCCGCAAAGAGAGCGTGGACTTCGACAAAACGCAGAACCTATTTATTGAAGGAGACAACCTCAATGCCCTAAAGTTGCTGCAGGAAACATATCTGGGTAAGGTCAAGTTGATTTATATCGACCCACCATACAACACGGGCAACGATTTTATCTACAAAGATAATTTCGCCGAAAGTATCGAGACCTACAAACTGCACTCGAACCAAGAGGATGCTTCCGGAAATAGACTCATCGCCAACTCTGATTCGAGCGGTAGATTTCATTCTGCTTGGTTGAGTATGATTTTCTCGCGACTGAAAGTGGCGCGTAACCTACTTAGCGAGGACGGACTCATCATAATCTCCATAGATTCTGGCGAGGCCGCCAATCTTCGCATCCTTATGGACGAGGTATTTGGTGCTAGAAATTTCATCGGACTGCTTCCGACCGTTATGAATCTCAAGGGAAATAACGATGCATTTGCATTTTCGGATACACATGAATTCACGATAATCTATGCAAAATCACGGTTTAATTGTATCGTGAACGAGTTACCAATCGACGAGGACAAGCTCGACGATTGGGAGGAAGATGAGCGTGGGCTTTTCAAGCGCGCCGACACACTTCGCAGAACCGGGCAGGACGCTGCGAGGGAACGTCGGCCCAACGGCTGGTTCCCAGTTTTCATTTCACGTGATCAAAAAGTGTATGTCACCGAGGACGACAGGCCGAACTCCATAGATGATGTTGAACTGTGGCCCAAAAATGACGATGGTGACGAGCTATCCTGGACTTGGGGCAAGAAGAAAATAAACGAGCAACCCTTCAATCTTTTGGTAATCCAGGGTCGAAACGGTTTAAACATTTACAAGAAGCAAAGACCGGGATTCGGAGACCTGCCAACCAGCAAGCCCAAGTCGATCCTTTACAAGCCGGAATACAGCAGCAGCAATGGCACCGCAGAACTCACGGAGTTGCTTGGGAAAAACGTATTCGACAGCCCACCCAAGCCACGCGCACTTCTGCGAGACCTGATCACCCTCGGAGCCTGTAAAGATTCGATCATTCTTGACTTCTTCTCCGGAACGGGAACCACCGCGCATGCGGCGGTAGCCCTGAACGCGCTAGACGGCGGCCGGAGAAGATTCATCATGGTCCAACTCGACGCGCCTTGCGACTCCGACAGCAGTGCAGCGAAGGCCGGATATAAGACGATTGCCGAAATTACCAAGGAGCGAATTCGTCGAGCGGGACAAACTATCCTGAGTGGTCCGTCGCATGATGAATGGAACAAGGATGTGGGCTTTCGCGTTCTGAAGATCGATACAGCGAACATGGCCGATGTCTATTACGCGCCGAATACCCTCGACAAAGGACAGATTGATCTACTCGTCGATAACATAAAGCCCGATCGTATCCCCGAGGATCTGCTGTTCCAAGTGATGCTGGACTGGGGCGTCGACCTAACGTTGCCCATTGCCAGGCGGCCTATCCGAGGCAAGGATGTGTACTTTGTCGATGGGAACGTGCTGGTCGCCTGCTTCGATGAGCACAGTGGTATCGATGAAGATTTCGTCAAAGAGCTGGCCAAGCACCAGCCACTGCGAGTCGTGTTCCGCGATGCCGGGTTCAAGAACAGCGCCGTCAAAATCAACGTCGAACAGATTTTCAAGCTGTTGTCGCCCGCCACTGAAGTCAAGTGCATCTGATGGGACGGCGATGAAACTCAAATTCAAAACCCAGGCCTACCAGACGGCAGCGGTGCAAGCCGTGGTTGACTGTTTCAGAGGACAACCCCCTGCATCGGCGGAGGCCATCAGCTATCGCATTGACCCTGGCAAGGCCAAGAAAGGGGTGGAAGATTTGTTTACGGAATCGGGGTTCAAGAACGCCGAATTGAAGCTGGGAGACATAGCGCTGCTTCAGAACATCGTTCGGGTTCAGAATCAACAGAACTTGCCGCAGTCGTCCGAACTGGTGAAGACCAAGGTCAGCAAGGTGAATCTCGACATCGAGATGGAGACCGGCACCGGCAAGACATATTGCTACATCAAGACCATCTTCGAACTGAACAAACAGTACGGCTGGAGCAAGTTCATCATCGTTGTACCCAGCATTGCCATCCGCGAAGGTGTGGCCAAGTCGCTGGAAATCACGGCCGAGCACTTTCTGGAAACTTATCACAAGAAGGTACGCTTCTTCATCTACAACTCCAAGCAGTTGCACCAGTTGGAGAGCTTCTCGTCGGACGCCGGGGTCAACGTGATGGTAATCAACGTGCAGGCGTTTGCCGCGCGAGGTGCTGACAACCGCCGCATCTACGAGGAACTGGATGACTTTCAGTCTCGCCGTCCGATTGATGTGATCAGCGCCAACCGCCCGATCCTGATCCTGGACGAGCCACAAAAAATGGAAGGTGCAGCAACCCTGAAGTCCTTGGAGGAATTCAAGGCGCTGATGGTGTTGCGCTACTCGGCGACCCACAAGACCACGCACAACAAAATCCACCGATTGGACGCGCTGGATGCCTACAACCAGAAGCTGGTGAAGAAAATCGCCGTGCGAGGCATCTCAGTGAAGGGGTTGGCCGGAACCAATGCCTACCTGTATCTGCAGTCCATCGATATTTCGACCAAGAAGCCGCCGGAGGCGCGTGTCGAGTTCGAGCAGAAGCTGAAGAGCGGCGAGATCAAGCGCGTGCTGCGCAAGCTGGGGAAGACCGACAACCTGTTCGACCTTTCAAACGGGTTGGATCAGTACCGTGGCTATGTGGTGTCAGACATCAACGCCAACACCGACACCTTGAGTTTTACCAATGGGGTGGAACTGTTCGTCGGCGAGGTCGATGGGGATGTGAACGAAGCAGCGCTGCGTCGCATCCAGATTCGGGAGGCCATCAAGGCTCACTTCGACAAGGAGCTGACACTGTTCCCGCATGGTATCAAGGTTCTGACCTTGTTCTTCATTGACGAAGTGGCCAAGTACCGGGATTATGCTGCGGCCGATCAGAAAGGTGACTACGCACGGATCTTCGAAGAGGAATATAGCCAGTACCTGAACGAGGTGCTGAATTTGGATGAAACGCCGTACATCAAGTACCTGAAAGACATCGATCCAGCCAAGACCCACGAAGGCTATTTCTCCATCGACAAGAAGACCAAGCGTGACGTTGACCCCGCTGTTGCTGCCCGTGGCGAGAATGCCGGCCTGTCTGATGACGTGGATGCTTATGACCTTATCTTGAAGCAGAAGGAACGCCTGTTGTCATTGCAGGAGCCGGTACGCTTCATTTTTTCGCACTCCGCCCTGCGTGAAGGCTGGGACAACCCGAACGTGTTCGTGATCTGTGCGCTCAAGCACAGTGACAATACCATTTCGCGGCGTCAAGAAGTGGGCCGTGGCCTGCGCTTGTCCGTCAACCAGACTGGCGACCGAATGGATCATCCCGCCATCGTCCATGACGTCAACGTGCTGACGGTCGTGGCCAGCGAGAGCTACAAAGACTTCGTCTCTGCACTGCAGAAGGACATCAGCGAGTCCTTGTCGGCCCGACCCAAGGTGGCAGACGAAGCCTATTTCACCGGCAAGGTCCTCAAGACCGCGACCGGCGACGTCGAAGTCACGCCGCAATTGGCCAAGCATATCTACAAATACCTGCTCAGGAACGACTACAGCGACGACACCGACTGCATCACAGGCTCATACCACGAGGCCAAGAAAAAGGGCACCCTGGCACCGCTGCCCCAGGAACTGCAGGCTCATGCCGAGCAGGTGTACCAACTGATCGACAGCGTCTTCAGCGACCGCCAAATGTTTGGGATCGGCGACGACCGTCGCCCCAAAAAGAACCCGCTCAACAGCAACTTTGACAAACAGGAGTTCAAGGAGCTATGGAATCGAATCAATCGCAAGGCAGCCTACAGTGTTGATTTTGATTCAGCGGAGTTGGTATCGAAGGCCGTCACCGAACTGGACAAGAGCCTCCGCGTGACGCCGTTGCAGTACACGATTCAGACCGGCGAGCAGACTGCCTTGGTGACCTATGACGGGCTCAAGGACGGTGAGGCGTTTGTGCTCAGGGCCACCCAAACTGAAAAGAATGTGCATTCCATCCACTCGACTGTGAAGTACGACCTCATCGGGAAGGTCGCCGAGGGGACGCAACTCACCCGGCGTACGACGGCAGACATTCTCAAGGGGATCAGCGTCGCGGTTTTTACACAGTTCCGCACCAATCCGGAAAGCTTCATCGCCGAAGCCGTTCGACTGATCAACGAGCAGAAGGCAACGATGATCATCGAACACTTGGCCTACGACCCGGTCGAGGACAAGTTCGACCTTGACATCTTCACCACAGGCCAGACCAAGCAGGATTTCAGCAAGGCCGGTGACAAGCTCAAGCGGCACATCTACGACTACGTGATCACGGATTCCGGTATTGAGCGAGACTTTGTGAAGGAGCTCGATACCTGCACGGAAGTCGTCGTGTACGCCAAGTTGCCTCGCGGCTTCCTGATCCCCACCCCCGTCGGCGACTACAACCCCGACTGGGCCGTGTCGTTCAAGGAAGGCACGGTCAAACACGTTTACTTCGTGGCCGAGACCAAGGGCTCCATGTCATCGATGGTGCTCAGTGAGATCGAGAAAACCAAGATCAAGTGCACTCGCAAGTTTTTCGACGAAATCAACAGGAGGTACGCCCCCGAGAACGTGAAGTACGAAGTTGTGAACAGCTTCGGCAAGCTGATGGAGTTGGTGAAGTAGTCACCACAGATAAAAGCAAGCCACCCGATGCTTCTTGAACATGGCGAAGGAGCCTTCTCCCTTTGATGGACGCGCCCTCGGCGTCAAACGTTGCTCACGGGATGATTCCCAACCTGATCTTGGTTTTGACGCTGGACAACCAGTCCTCGCGGTACTGCAGAGCGAGCGCATCAAGAGTGACCCGACCGACGCCCGCCTTGCGGGCCAGGTCCTCCAGCGAGCTCATGCAATCGAGCCAGCCCAACCCGTTCGATGCCACCAGCGCAGCTTTGTCCGCCGTCGTGACTGCGATCGCATGGGAGGGCAATAGCTTGTTGGCGAACAGCCATGCGAAGAGATGCTTCTCGCCGTCGTCCAGGGTGTTGCTCGGCAGGTGGCCCAATACCAGGGTGGCGAGTTCCTTGCGGGTGACCGGATGCTGCCCGGCCAGGCCAGCCGCCAGGTCGGCAGGCGGGACGGCAACGTGGCGGGGATCGCCAGGGTTGCCTGTCAGCGTTTCCTCAACGCACTTCTCGACGGTCTCGATTGCGAAGTGCTTGCTGATGGCCGTCCAGCAGCCCGTTCGGAATGATTCGAGGATGACGTTGGTGTCTGCGAAAACCCGAATTTTCGGCATACGGCGCGCACCTCAGAGCTCGAATGGTGCGCTGAGCGCGTACTGAGCAAACAACTCGGTCAACCCGCCGAGTCCAAGCCCCGTGGCCTTGGCGGCCTTGCGGGCCGACAGCCTTCCATTCTCCAGGGCCTCGTGAAGCATTTTCACGAAGGTGGGAGAGAACCGCTTGGGTGGGCCGGATACCGATGGCCGTTGCTTCTCTTGCGCAAGACTGCGCTGGGTGTCGGCACCGATGCGCTTGAGGTTGAACAAGCGCCATGCCAGCGTGACGGGGGCAACCCGCAGCAGGGCGGCGACTCGGCACAGGTGCGCCATGTTGTCGAGATGCTCACGTTTGATCAACTGGTCGAGGGACGCGCTCGGCATCAGCAGCGCTGCGGCGAAACTGTTCGCCAACTGCTCGATGCGCTTGCCCTTGCTGCGCTCCTCGAAGGAGTTCGATTCCCGGTGATCCGGCTGCATCGCATCCCAGGTCAGGGCATGGAAAAGCTCATGCGCCAGATCGAAGAAACGCCGGGCTTCGTTCTCGTTGCGGTTGATCAGGATGACAGCCATCTCTTCGAGGTGACAGGTGGCACCCGAGATGGACTGACTATCGACCGTATCGATGAACAGCACCGGGATGTCCAGCGCGCGCTCGATTTTGTCGATCAGGCCTTCGGCCGGGATGACGCCGAGATCCAACTCGGCGGCCAGACTTTCCGCGCGCTCCTGCGCGTCCTCGAAGGACGATTGCGCGGACAGCCGCAGGGCACGCTTGAGCACACTCGACCGGCTGTCCTGCTGCTCGCGCAACCAGCGAAGCAGGCCGATCCACTGACCGGCCCTGAGCTCGAACCCGTCCAGACTGTCCTCGGGCACCTCCGGCGCGGTACGCCAGGAAAACTGCGCCTCGCCAGCAACGGCGAACGGGTCGATGAAGAACTCAATGTCGCGGTCCAGCAGGTCGGACAGCGTCAGCATCTCGTCCGGCTTGAGGGCGCGCTTGCCGTTTTCGATGTCGGAGATGGTCTGGCGGTCGTTCAGGCCCAAGCCCTGAGTGAGCTGATCCTGCGTCCAGCCCCTGGACTCGCGCGCCGCTTTGACGCGGTAGCCGATCAGCTTGTGCGAGATCTTTTCGAGCATGGCGGTCACCTCCTGAATCCGCAGTTTAGTCTTGCTAAACTTGAAACGCAAGATTATTTTGCATAAATACATTCGCAAGTTTGGCGATTGCTCTGCGTTGCCATCCTCTCTGTGCAGAGGTGCACCGGGCAATGCAGTCCCCTCATGTGCCGGACAAGCCCCCGGCGGCGGTGCTGCGGCCAAATCGCTGGCGGTAGAGGTCGGCGCTGATCCCCGTATGGCGCCGCAGGCTGCGTTGCAGGCTATCGACCGAGCCAAAACCTGCGCGCTGCGCAACCTGCTTCAGGGGCCAGGTGGTCTGCTCCAGGTGGCGCTTGGCATGGTCGGTGCGCACGGCGTCGGCAAAGCGGGCCGGCGTTTGCCCGGTTTCGCGGAGAAACTGGCGCGCGAAATGGCGCTCGCTGATGGCCATGCGCTGCGCCAGTGCGCGCACGGTGAAATCGTTTTTCGGGTGCTCGAGCATCCACATCACCAAATCCCGAAAGCGCTGCCCGGCCTGCATTTGCGCTTGCAAGCCGGCAGAAAATTGTGCCTGGCCTCCGGGGCGATGCAGGTAGAGCACCAACTCGCGCGCCACGGACAGGGCCACCGACTGCCCCAGATCGGCTTCGACCAAGGCCAGCGACAAGTCCATCGCCGCTGAAATTCCGGCCGAGCAGTAGAAAGGCGGGTCCACCACGTAGATGGCGTCGGGCTCGACGCGCACCGCGGGGTAGGCGCTGGCCAGGCGCGCGCAGTGCTGCCAATGCGTGGTGGCGCGGCGTCCGTCGAGCAGGCCCGCGCCCGCCAATGCGAATGCGCCGGTGCACACGCTGCCCAGGCGCCGGACCACGCGGGCCTTGCGCTGCAACCAGGGCAGCAGGCTGGCCGCCGACCCGCCGGGCTCGAACGCCTCGGCGTCGCCGCCGGCCACCAGAACGGTGTCGATGCGGCCGTGAATCCCGGCGATTGCCGTCGAGTGCGCCCAGTGCAGGCCCGAATTCGTGCGCACGGCGCCCCCATGGGGGGACGCGAGCACCAGGCGGTAGGCCGGGCGGGCCTTGGAGGCATCGGGCGCGCCGCGCAGCGCGGCAAACCGCGCGGCCTTGGTGAACACCTCCCACGGGCCGGTGACGTCCAGTGATTGGCAGCCGTCGTAGGCCACCAGAACGATCAGACGGGTCGGTGCAGACGCAGGGTGCAGGGGGCTGTGCATGGCAGGATCTGCGGCTATGTTGTCAGGGCAGACATTGTGCATCGACCTATGCTCGGGGCATGACTGCATACGCTGCACCCCGGGAAAATCGCAATGTCCGGCTGTTGGTCGTCTGCCAAGCCCTGTACGTTTGCGCATCGGCGATCGGGCTGACGCTGACCGGATTGGTCGGCGCCATGCTGGCGCCCGCGCGCAGCCTGGCCACGCTGCCTTTCGCCCTGGTCATCGTGGCTACCGCGTTGGGCACCATCCCGGTGTCGCTGGCCATGGCGAGACGGGGGCGCAGGCCCTTGTTCGTGCTCGGCGCCTGCGCCGGCGTCCTGGGGGGCGCCCTGGCCGCCTGGGCCATCGCGGACCGCAGCTTTGTCGGGTTTTGTCTGGCGAATATGCTGCTCGGCCTGTTTCAGGCCTGCGCGCAGTACTACCGGTTTGCCGCGACCGAAGCCGCGTCCGCCGCGCTCAAACCCCGGGCGATCGGGTTGGTGATTGGCGGGGGCGTGGTCGCCGCCATCGTCGGACCGACGCTCGCGGCCTGGGCCCGCGACATATGGGCACCGCATACCTTTGCCGGCTCCTACCTGGCGGTCATGGCGCTTGCGGGCGCATCCACCCTGGTGCTGTCGCAGCTGAATTTGGCGCCGGACGCAGCGCCCCGGGCCGGCGAGGTCAGCACGCCGCTGCGGACCCTGGCGCGCAACCCCTGCTTTATCGCTGCGGTGAGCAATAGCGCGCTGGGCTACGCCATCATGATCTTCGTGATGACCGCCACGCCGTTGGCGGTGGTCGCTTGCGGTCTGTCGGTGGGCGAGGCGGCTTCGGTCATTCAGTGGCATTTGCTGAGCATGTTCGCGCCGGGCTTTTTTACCGGTCGGCTGATTGCGCGCTGGGGCGTCACCTGCGTCCTGTTGTCGGGCGCGGCGCTGTTCGTCGCGGGCGTGCTGCTGGCCTTGAGCGGGACCTCGCTGGCGCACTTTGGTGGCGCGCTGGCACTGAACGGACTGGCCTGGAATTTCATGTTCGTCGGCGGCAGCACATTGCTCACGCAGGGCCTGGCCAACGCGGGCGCCGCGGACCGCGCCCGGGCGCAGGCGGCCAACGAGTTCATCACTTTCGCCGTAGTGGCCACGGGCTCGCTGCTGGCCGGGGCCACCTTCAACAGCCAGGGCTGGAATACCGTGAATGGGCTGGTACTGCCGTTCGTGGCGCTCGCCGCTTTGTCCACGCTATGGCTTTGGCGCACGTCGAAACCGCGCGCCACCGCCACTGGATAGGCGCTGGGGCCTGGGCGCCGCTCGCGCTGTTTCTCCTGCCGATGCACGCCGGCGCGCGGCTTGCGAGGAAGGCACAGTAGCAAAATGCATGTATCGAAGGCATTCAGGAGTGATCGCGATGGCCATGCTGACAGTTCACAACCTTTCTGAGGCGCAGCGATGCTTGGCCAAGCAGATGCAACAGACCAAACAAACGCATGTCATTGGTGGCGACGATGTGATTACGAATCCGCGCCTGAATGGCTTCGCAGGCCCGATGCGCCTGCGGTGAGGCCGTGCCCTCGTAGTCGGGCGGAAGCGTCGCCTCCTCCGCGATGCGCGCCCACGCGCTGGCAAGCGCCTCGATGTTCGGCACGCTCATTTGCGCCGCTCCTGTGCTCTGGCGCGGATCAGTCACCCAAGGGGCAATGAGGCAAAGACCAGCAGCATCACGCCGATCGGATACCAGGTTGAGAAAACCACCAAAGCATCGAAGGCCGGTGTTCCCGTGTTGCTGGGCAGCACAACGGTCAAGCCCCCGGTCAGGCGGTGGCGAGCGTCAGATGCCCGACTGGCTCGGCCGCCGGCCGCACCTTGATTTCGATGTCGTAGCCGAGGCGATTCAGGCAGTCCATCAGCTTGCGCTCGGACAGGTTGGTGAAGTCTCCATGCATCATGCTTGATACCTTCGGTTGCGGGATGCCCATACGCTTGGCCGCCGCTTGTTGTGTTAGCCCAAGGGTGCGCATTGCCTTCCTGATCTCGACCACCAGGCCGGTCTTGATCTTCAGTTTCTCGGCATCGGGCAGCCCAAGGTCGGCAAAGACGTTGCCCGAGCTGCGTTGAACCTCGACGCCTTCAACGATTCGTTTTTGCATTTCGTAACTCCTGTGCCATTGCCTCGGCCACCTTCAGCCGAGCGCGGATGATGTCCATGTCCACCTTTGGCGTGGCGATCCCGCTCTTGCTCTTCTTCTGGAAGCAGTGCAGGACGAACACCGCTTCCGCAAACTTCACCGTGTAGACCGCCCGATACGTGCCACCCGCATCGTCTTCGACGACTTCCAGCACGCCGGCACCGCCGAAGCCCTTGAGCACCTTCGCCGCGTCGTCCTGGTCGCCCATCTGCGCCAGCGACAGCGCGTAACCGAAACGGTGGCGCACGTCGGGCGGCAACGCCATCAGAGCCTTGTAGCTGCTCGCGATCCATTCGAGCGGTTTTTCTTTGTCGGCCATGCTAGTAGTTTATATCTGTTCAGGTAATACGATAAGCACGACAGACGAAAACTGAATGGACCCCAATCCCGGCCGCACCCATCGTGTGCTCGTCTGAACCGGCCGTTTGCGTTGGATCATCACCGAGTAGGCAACTACAAAAATGGAGTGCCATACACACCGGGGAATCGCTCTAAATTGTTGATTTTATTGGGGTTGAAAGAGGCAAGTGACAAACTTGGGCCAGGCGATGGAAACGCTGTTCCTCTGCGCCAGCACGCGAGCACGCACCATCAACCTGCGCCGCCAGCGTTCATCCCCAGGAGCCCTCGGTGGCGCTCGACGGCGGCCCGCACGATGGCGCTCAGGCCGGGAGCCCCGTTGTCTGCCAGTGCCAGGAACTCGCGCCGCATGCGGGGTTCCCAGAACTTTCCGAGATGTCCGGCGATGCCCTCCAGGGCCGCGTCCCGGTCGGGCATGGCTTCGAAGAAGTCGCCGATGCGGTTGGCCATGCGGATCAAGTTTTCGCTATCCATGCGAACGGTCCCAAAGCACGCGCTCGGCGTGGGAGTAAATGCTCATGGCGTCGCCGCGGGCGAATCCGACCAGCGCCAGACCTGCGGCCTCCGCGAGGTCGATCGCCAGGCCGGTCACACCGGACACTGCGGCCAACAGCGTCGCGCCGCTGCGCGCCGTTTTGCTCGCCATCTCGTAGCTCGCGCGGCTGCTGGAGACGATGAATCCGCGCGCGACGTCGTGCCCCTCCCGGACCAAGGCACCGATG
>NZ_AFAL01000047.1 GCF_000193225.1 Verminephrobacter aporrectodeae subsp. tuberculatae At4
TGCGACGCGCCGTGCCAAAGGCAGCTGTACCTGCAGCGGCAGCTGCGTGAAAGCCTGGGCAAGGAAAAGGACCGCCTGGACTGGGTCTGGCTGATCAACGATTCCGCCAGCCCTGCGCAAGCATTGGCGCCCGCGCTCAGAAAGGCCACCGTGCTGCGCGTCGATGGCGCGGCGCTCGCTGCCTGGCTGGCTCCCGCCCCGGGCCATCGGCTGACCGAGCATCTGTATCTGATCGACCCCATGGGCCACTGGATGATGCGCTTTCCCGCCGCCCTGGACGCTGCCGGCGCCGCCCGGGCCCGGCGGGATCTGGAGCGCCTGCTGCGCGCGTCCTCTTCGTGGGACGAGGCCGGGCGGCCGGAAAAACCATGACCGAGGCACGGTCGCTCTACGATCTGGCGCCCGCGGCCGAGCTCATGCTCCTGGGCCTGGTGCTCGCGCTCGGGCCGCTGGCCTGGGTCTGGGCGCGCAATCGCAGCGGCCCGCAGCGCCTGCAAGCGCTGACCATGCTCACGCTGTTTCTGACCTTCGACCTCGTCCTGTTTGGCGCTTTCACGCGCCTGACGGATTCGGGCCTGGGCTGCCCCGACTGGCCGGGCTGCTACGGCAGCGCCAGCCCGCTGGGCGCGCATGCGGAGATTTCGGCCGCGCAGCAGGCCCTGCCCACGGGCCCGGTAACGCACGCCAAGGCCTGGGTCGAGATGCTGCACCGCTATCTGGCCACGGGGGTGGGCGTGCTCATCACCGTCCTGACGGCAGCGTCCTGGCTGCAACAGCGCCGGGCCGGCGCAGCGCAGCGTCTGCCCGTCAGCCCCTGGTGGCCCACGGCGACGCTGCTCTGGGTCTGTCTCCAGGGGGCCTTTGGCGCGCTCACGGTGGCACTGAAGCTGTTCCCCGCGATCGTCACGCTGCACCTCTTCGGCGGCCTGGTGCTGCTGGCCCTGCTGTGCGTGCAGGCGGTGCACCACGCGCAGCGGGCGCCGCTGCCCATTGCGCCGGCGCTGCGCCGGGGCCTCGTCGGGACGGCGCTGCTCCTGGCCCTCCAGGTGCTTCTGGGCGGCTGGGTCAGCAGCAACTATGCCGTGCTCGCCTGCACCACGTTCCCGACCTGCCAGGGAAGCTGGTGGCCCGCGATGGACTTTGCCCAGGGCTTTCAGATCTGGCGCAAGCTGGGCCTGCTGCAGGACGGCAGCCACATCGGCTTTGCCGGCCTGACGGCGATCCACTACGCGCACCGCCTGATGGCCTACGCGGTGCTGGCGGCGCTGGGCCTGCTGGCCTGGCGCCTGCAGCGCGGCGCGCGGCTGACCGTGCAGGCACGCTGGCTCGCCGGTCTTGCGCTGCTCCAGCTGGCCACGGGCCTGTCCAACGTGGTGCTCGACTGGCCCCTGCTGGCCGCCGTGCTGCACACCGGCGGCGCCGCAGCCCTGGTGCTGGTGTTGACCTGGGCGCTCGCGGCCAGCCGCGCAGCAAGCGCGCACCAGGCGTTTTCTGCACCGTCGGGCGCAGCGCGCGCATCGGGAATGTCCGCATGAATGCTGCCCCCGCCGGCGTTTCTCCGCCCTCGATCCTGCGGCAGTTCTACGTGCTGACCAAACCCCGCGTGGTGCAGCTCATCGTTTTCTGTGCGTTCATCGGCATGGTGCTGGCCGTTCCCGGCCTGCCGTCTGCGGCGCAACTGGGCCGCATGGCGTGGGCCTGCGCAGGGGTGTGGCTGGTGGCCGCGGCGGCGGCGGCGTTCAACTGCATCGTGGAGCAGGGCATCGACGCGAAGATGAAGCGCACCGCATGGCGGCCCACCGCCCGGGGCGAGCTGTCGAACACGCAGACGCTGCTGTTCTCGGCCGTGCTGTGCGCGCTGGGTTCGGCCCTGCTGTATTTGCGCGCCAATCCGCTGACCATGTGGCTCACGTTTGCCACCTTCGTCGGCTACGCGGTGGTCTACACGGTGATCCTCAAGCCCCTGACGCCGCAGAACATCGTGATCGGCGGCGCATCGGGGGCCATGCCGCCCGTACTCGGCTGGGCCGCCATGACCAACGACGTGGGCCCCGAGGCGCTGATCCTGTTCCTGATCATCTTTCTGTGGACCCCTCCGCATTTCTGGGCGCTGGCCCTCTACCGGGTGGAGGATTACCGCAGGTCGGGCCTGCCGATGCTGCCCGTGACGCATGGCAACGAGTTCACGCGCCTGCAAGTATTCCTGTACACGCTGATCCTCTTTGCCGGCGGCCTGATGCCGTTCATCCACGGCATGAGCTCCTGGATCTATCTTGCCGCCGCCGTGCTGCTCGGCGCGGTCTTTTGCGGCTACGGCTTTGCGCTGTGGCGCAATTATTCGGACGCGCTCGCGCGCAGGACCTTCCACTTTTCCCTGATCCACCTGAGCGCGCTGTTTGCCGCCCTGCTGCTGGACCACTACCTGCTGTAGCAGACACCATGCGCAACACACTCCACACGATCGCCGCCGCGGCCCTGTCGATGGGCATTGCGGGACTCATCGGTGCATGCTCCGGGAAAAAGCCCAATTCCGCGGTGTGGACATCACCGGGATAGGCGCCACGCAAGCAAACGACGCGCAAAACGCGCCGAACTTCGCGCGGGACCTCGGGCTGACCGACCACAACGGCCAAGTGCGCCCCATCCGGGATTTTGCGGGCAAGGTGGTGATCGTCTTCTTTGGCTACACGCAATGCCCGGACGTCTGCCCCACGTCCCTGCAGGAACTCGCGCAGGCCAAGCAGTTGCTGGGCCGGGACGGGGAGCGCATGCAAGGCATTTTCGTGACCGTTGACCCCGAGCGCGACACCCCCGAGGTGCTCAAAGCCTATATGGCCAACTTCGACCCCGGTTTTCTCGCGCTGCGCGGAACGCCCGAGCAGCTCGCACAGGTCGCGCGGGACTTCAAGATCTACTACAAAAAGGCCGAGGGCAAGACGCCCACCAGCTACACCATGGACCACTCGGCGGGCAGCTACATGTACGACCCCGCCGGGCACCTGCGGATCTACCACCGCTACGGCAGCGGCGCGCAGGCCCTGGCGGCAGACGCCAAGATCCTGCTCGGCAAAGCGGGCTAAGCGCGCGCTGCGCCGGTGCCAGTACCGGTGCCGCTGAGCGCATCGAATAACTCCAGTTGGCTGGACGCAGCGCAGGGCATGTGGACCCCGATGCGCTGAGCAATGGATTGCGCGAGCTTCCTGAAATCGTCACGTGCCCCTGCGGCAGCGTTGGCGTGCGAGCCGATGGCCCCCTCTGCGGCGAGCAAGGAGAAGATGGGCTTGCGCGCCTCCTGCGCAAGAGGCATCAAGCTGTTGTAGTTTTTCAGCAGGGCCAGACAGAGAGGGTCTTCTCCGATCGGTGGGGACTCCCCGGCGGGTTCGTCCAACACGCTGCGCCTGAATTCGGCGGGTATCCGATCGAGCCAGCGCGTATACGCCTGCACGGGGCGCGCCAGGCGCACACCATGGCGCATGGCGACATAGCCCACAGGCTCCATCGTGCCCGATGGCAGGTCAAACGCCGGACGCTCCCAGCGCGCGCGGCGTTCGGTCCAGTCCGCTCTCCATTTGCGCAGCGCGGGCCCCAGGTTGCGCAGGCCCTGCAAGGAAAAGAGATCCGCGCCCAGTGGCACGATCACATGGCTGCTGGCCAGCAAGGCAGCGCGGTTGATCGCGCCCAGATTCGGTCCCACGTCGAACACGATGAGGTCGGCAGCAAACCGCACAGCGGCGTCCTGGGCGCTGCGCCAGAAAGCCGTGAGGATGCGCATGGGTCGGTCCTTGTTCTCGCTCAGCGCGGCGGTCCACATGGACGACAGTTCGTCCTCAAAGCTGGACAGACCCAGATCGCCGGGAACGAGGGCAAGATTGCTGTCCACTTCCTGGAACTCGACAGGCGCGTAGTCGCCAATGCTCAGCAAGGGTTTGACGCTGCGAAAAATGGTGCCTGCGCCCGCAGCGTCGTCCCAGAGCTGCGCGAGTCGGTCTTCGTCCAGAAAGGCCGCCGTCAGGTTTGCCTGCGGGTCCAAGTCCACGGCAACGACCCGCAGCCCTTGCTCGGCGTACATCCATGCCAGGTGATAGACCAGCGAGGTCTTGCCAACGCCGCCCTTGTTGTTGAAAAAGGTGAGAACGGGAACGGGCATGCCAGCTACTTCCGGACGGTGACGAGTACCCGGGTCTCTTGCGGGTCGAATTGCGCAGGGGGGTTCCCGTTTTCGGCGAGCAGCCTGCGGGCCGTGGCTATGCCGACACCGAAACGCTGGACGTAGCCTTGCGTTTTCATTGCCTCGGCGAGGTGTGGATTGCGGTAGTCGGTGACCCCATCCTGACCAAAATTGGCGACGGTAACGACACCGTATGGACCGCCGGGGTTGAGAATCTCGATGCGGTCGGAAAACCACGTGACCCGGATCGGCGCATGCGTGCCTTCGTAGCTGCGGTGCATGATGGCATTGCGCGCCAGTTGCTGAAGCGCGGCAAGCGGATAGTCCGGACGCCGCTTCTCCGTGTCGGCGGAATGAACGTCGACGGACGTCGAGATATGCGCCCTGAGTTTGTCGTCCAGCCGGCGGATCACCTCGCTCATGCGCCCGTCGATCGCTGCCTCGTCGAGGATGGGGGCATCCCATTCCGGTCCATCCACGCGCAGGAACTGCACGTAGGCACAGGGAATGAGGTCCCGTGTTCTCGTTGCGAGAACGAGACTTCCCATGACCGTGGGCACGGGGTTTTGAACCGACTCGATCATCCGGCACGCAGTCAGGCGTTCCTCGTAGGTCCGGTCATTGGCCTCGAGAACATCCGCAGCAAACGCGGCTGTGAGGTACTCGCTCTCGAAGACCACACGGCTCAAGTCCGCGAGCGTCGCCAACGGGACTGGCTGCAGGTCGAATGGCAGGTCCCGGTGTCTTCTGCGCTCGTTGAGAATGCTTTCGTCTTGGCGGCCTGCAATGCTGCCGCGGGGGCCGACACGAATGTACGTGCGGCCCTTGTAGCGCACGGGTGGAGCGTCTGACGGATGCACGGTGACGACGGCCACCTCTGCGCCAAGCAGCGTCCGCTTCTCGACAGTCATGGAGGGGATGGGCTGGATGTTGCCATCGGCTCGGATGCCTGCGAGTGTCTCCAGCAGATCGCCCGTGATGGCAAGGTTTACCGGTGTCCCGTCGTCCCTGACCCCGACGAACGCGACCCCCGGTTGACGGTGCCCGGGAAGGTCGTTGGCAAATGCACAGATCGCCTGGCACAGCTTCTCGCGCACGTCGCGGCTGTACGCCTCCTTGCGTTCGCTGCGGTCAGATTCCGGGTTGGCAAGAAGCGCCTCGAGGTCTTCGTCTGAAAGTCTCATGGTGGTTGGTTTTTGGCGCCGCTTGGCCTGGACGGGGTGTGCGCCCAAGGCCCGCACAGAAGTCGGCACAAACACAGCCGGGACGATGCATTCGCTGCGATTGTCGCATCCATCTGCCCCGCCTGTTTTCGAGGCAATTTCGAGGCAAACTTGGCCGAAGGCAATCTGGTCAAGGCGGTCGCATCAAGCAGAGCAAGGCCGCCAACCTGATCAGTTGGCTACGCGATTACTGACGTGGTCGATCCATCCGGTCCTCGGTGACGAAGACCTACGCCGTCCCGGTCGCCAGGATGGATGCAGACGTTACCAATGACGATCGGCACGTTGACCCGCCCAAGTTGACTGGACATGCACCGGCCAGCAACCGGGGATAGTGCCTGACGCGGGGGGTTGTCGAAAAAGGCGGCGCCCTTACCACGCCAAGTGGTGAAGGCAATGCGTATTGACTACCTGGTGGATGCTGCCGAGAAGGTTTTGGCGTGCCGCTGGCTCGTTGAGATAGAAATGCCCACCCTTGAAGCAACGGGCACCAATCCAGCAGTGACTGTAACGCTTCCACTCCTGCAGTTGCTCCAGTCGGAAGTCAGGCTCCTCGTCACCTCCCACGACGAATAGTGGAGATGCCAACGGTGCGCTTGCCTCGAAGCAGTAGCGATCCAACAGGGCGAAATCGTTGCGCAATACCGGCAGGAAGAGTTCAAGCAATTCCGGGCTGTCTTCCAGTGCCTGTGACAGGCCGCCATAACGGCGTACCTGCTTCAGAAAATCGCTGACAGGCCACTGGCTTCGTGAAGGATCCACCCGACTCCTGCAGTGCGGAGGCTCGCGACTGGACAGAATCAGCAAGGCCGGTTGACGAGTCCCTGCTGCCTGCAATTGCTGCGCCATCTCGTACGCCAGCAAAGCCCCCATGCTGTGGCCGAAGAGAATGAAGGGGTCCGGAATGCCGGTAAGCGTACTTGCAATCAGTTTAGCCGCGAGTGTCTTGGCATCATTGCACAGCGGTTCTCCGAAGCGCCGTCCCCGTCCCGGCAACTCGATGGGACATACCTTGATCCACTCCGGAAGCAGGCCATTCCAGTCCCGGTACAGTTCGGCGCTACCACCTGCGCAGGGCAAGCAGTACAGGCGGATGACAGCAGGCTCACCCGCTGCGGGAACGTTGAAGTCATGAGTTTTGAACATGTTCAACGCTCTTTTCCTTTTCGAATCCCTGTTCTTCCAACTGCATGCCGCACGCGACAACTTCATCAAGAATCGGATCGATGTCCTCGATGCGGCACAGGGGGTTGAACATCACCGCGCGCAGCATGACGCATGCGGGCGTCGCCTGGCCTGGTAGCACACGTTCGGTTCGTGAGAGGAAACTGGTACCAGAGTGGCGCAACAGCTTGTGCAGGCGCACGTTCAACGTGTTGATTTCCGGATCCTGTCGGATGGCGCGGGCGTGGCGGAAACGCCGGGGCAGATAGCGGAAGACGACCAAGTTGGTTGGAGGCTCTTGCAAGAGCTCCATATCCGGGCGGACCTTGATCCGGTGCGCCAGGGCTCGCGCACGCTCGAAGCTGTCATCGATGTATCTTCCGAAACCGTCACCACCGATCAAATGCAGTGCCGCATGGAGATAGATGGCGTTGGCAGGTCGCGAACCTTCGAGCGTGAAACGACCGCTGTCCCGAGAGCCGGAGCGCACTGCATAGGGGGCTGTCGACAAAAGCATTCTCGACAGATCGCTATTCCGATACAGCAGTATTCCTGTACCCAGCGGTGTCAACAACTGTTTGTGGGCGTCAAGTGTGACGGTATCGGCCTGCTCAATCCCGGCTAGCAACTGTGCATGGGTGTGTGAGAACAGGAACGGTCCACCCCAGGCTGCATCGACGTGGAAATGGGCACCTTCCGTCCTCGCTCGGCACGCCAGTTCCTGCAGGGGATCAATGCTACCGAAGTCTGTGCTTCCGGCTATGCCAACAATGGCCAGTACTTTGCGACGCTGGCTGCGGCACGTTGCCAAGGCGATGTCCAACTGGTCCAGTCGCATGGCACCATGGGCGTCCACATCAATCTTCAGCAATGCGTTCGACGACAGTCCAAGTAGATCCATCGCCTTGTCGAACGAGTAATGCATCAGCCGGGAGCCGAGGATCACTGCATCGGTGTAGCCCTGCTCGTGGAGTTGGCGCCACCAAGTCCCCTGGTCGGTGAAGCCCCGCTTTCTGGCGCACCACATAGCGGTCAGGTTGGCCAGCGTTCCTCCGCTGGTGATAAGGCCCGGTGTGCTCTGGCTGTCGGTGCTCATCTTGTGGTAGCTCTGCTCATCCAGGTCGAACACCGTTCGATGCAACATGATCAAGGTGTTGCGTTCCAGTGCGGTCAATCCGCCCGACGACTCGGTCTTCATCAGGTTCTGATTGAACGATGTGACCAAGCGCGACAACTGTGGCATGAACACCGGCAGCGGCGAAGTCATGTGGCCCAGGCAGCGTGGATGGTGCATGCAGGCGGCCTCGGCAAGGCCGTCCTCGGCCAGCCTACCGAGGTAGTCTTCAATGCCCATCGGCTGCTCAGGCACGCGGGTAGCCGGCGTTGGTGTTGCAGACAAGCCGACGCTGCGCCCTTGCTGACGGTAGCGATGGACCAGGGCGTCAATCTGTTCGGTCCAGCACCGCTCCTGGCCCGTCTCCCAGAAAACCGGCTCCGACAGTTTCACCTTTCGTTCCCCTCTATGCTTGGATCGTTCAGTCGTTTCCGGAGCCTCTGACGTGCCGTCGGCGCAGGCAATGCTTGGTCCTCTTGCTCGGAGACACTGCCTGTTAGTCGGCGGGCCAGTTGGCTGAGTGTGCTGTACTGGAACAATTCCGCGAGGGTAATTTCCGACGCGGGATAGCAGAACTGTAGCTTGGCATGCAAACTGGCCAAGGACAGGGAGTTCAATCCCAACTCATAGAGGCCACATTGCGGATCGAGGTTGGGTGTTTCGTGACCGACAAGCGAAGCAATCAGTTCTGCAAGCTGGCGTTCCCGTGCATCAAGTACGTATGTCGGCTGGTTTACGGAAACACCCAGACCGTTCAATAGGCAGGCGCGGTCGATCTTGCCATTCGGAAGCATGGGCAACTGCGGCAGGACTTCATATCGGGTTGGAACCATGTAGTTCGGCAACTGCGCCATCAACGCCTGTCGAACCCGGGCAACGATCTTCGTCCGCGCGCCATCGCCGGACTCGATCCATGCCACGAGTTGCCGGCCGCCTTGCGGATCCGCCACCGCCAGGACGATAGCGTCTCCTTCACCGTTGGCTGCGCGAACGTGCTGGTTGACCTCGGCCAGTTCGACTCGGTTGCCGCGGATCTTGACCAAGTCGTCAAAGCGCCCCTGAAAGACAAGCTCACCATCGGCGCGCCAGTGGCCCCAGTCCCCCATGGCGAACAGCGGCTCCTGCACCGTAAGTCTGGCCGGCGCAATCGCATTGCCGACGCCATCAAGGTAGCCCACGGGCAAATGGTGCCCCGCGACATGGATATGACCGCTGTTGCCTGGCGCAACCACGTGCCCCCATTTGTCCAGCAGGTAGATCCTGCAACCCGGCAATGGCTTCCCAAGAACGACCTGATCCTCTCGGGTAGGCTGGCGAGGCCACTGGTAGACAGTGACATCGGCGACCTCGGAACTGCCGTAGCAGTTGACGAAACGCAGCGCCGGCAGCATTCGGTAGAGCGCCTCCACGTCCTCCACATCAGCGGCTTCGGCACTGCTCAACAGGATATCCAGCGATTGCCACGATCCCAACAGATCGACTCCATCCCGCAACCAACTGCGGATCAGGCTGGGTACCACGACCATGCGACTGACCACGTGCTGTGTCATGAGGGGAAGAAATCGCCGGCTGTCGACGACGGTATCGGTCGAGACAACCACGCAACGGCATGTGGCGAGCAAGGGGTCGAGGATTTCCCAGAGAGAGTCGACGAAATTCAACGGGGTACGGATGGCGCAACAATCGCGCTCCGTCAGCAGATAGGTCTGTGCCAGCCAGTCGGTCCGGTTCTGTGCGGTCGCCCAAGTGCCGATGATGCCTTTCGGCGTACCCGTAGACCCGGAGGTGAACAACAGGTACATGGCCTGTTCTGGCGAGGGGTAGCTGCATATCGAGCTGCTTGGAGTGGCGCCCAGCAGCGCTTGCCATGGACGCGCCTGCCTGTCGTACGGTGACGACAGCTTCGCGCAATGTGTGTCGTCGCTCAACAGCAGTGCCGGCTGAGCCTGCGACAAGATCGCCGCAATCCGAGCGACCGGATAGTCTGCGTCCAGCGGCAGATAGATCGCACCAGTGAAGATGACCGCCAGCATGAGGCCGATCTGCTCGGCGGAGCGAGGCAGGTAGACGCCTACCACCACGTCAGGCCCGGCCCCTTGCTCTCGCAACCCGGACGCCATGCGCTGGCTGCGCTCCAGCAACTGCGCGAAGCTCGTATATCCGCCTTGATCAATCAGCGCGCACCGGTCGCCGCCACGCCGCAAGGCGGCGAGCAGACGTTCCGGGAGATTGATCTGCGCCGGGGCATGCTTTATTGCCGGAACACCACCCTGTCCAGACCAGTAGTGCAGATCCAGCAATGGGGTGCCGGGCTGCGCAACGACTGCATCCAGCAACCGGGCATAGTGTTCCAGGAAACGTTGCATGCGTGCTTGGTCGAACAGACTGCTGGCGTAGTTGAGCTCCAGCCAAAGGTAGCCTGCATCCGGTATCACATACAGGTCCATATCCATGTGCGACGTGTGGAGGGGAGGCGGCCGTTGCCTCAAGCTCACTCCACCCTCCAGTTCTGGCCAAGCATGACGCGGCTGCATGGCGAATCCGGCTTGGTAAAGCGGATGCCGACTGTTGTCTCGCGGCACGCCATCCATCGCCACCAGCTTTTCGAAGGGATAGTGCTGGTGTTTCAGCGCCGCCACGATCCGGTCCTTGTTTTGCGCGAAGAACTCGCCGAACGGCTGCTCCGGGTGCCATTGCGTGCGCATCAGAACGTTGTTGACGAAGCAACCGAGCATTTCATGGGTCGCGGGATGATCGCGGCCGGCAACGTAGGTTCCCACTACGACGTCTTCCTGCTGGCTGTATCGTCCCAGCAGCAGTTGGTAGACGCTGAGCAGTACCATGAACAGCGTGGCGTCGTGCTGGCTGGCCAACCTCTCCAGGCGGACTACCTGCTCCCGCGTGAAGCGAAGGTTGACGCTTGCGCCACGGTAGTTCTGACGCGCGGGCCGCGGGCGATCAGTGGTGAGATTCAGCACCGGCAGGTCACTCAGCTCATCCTGCCAGAATTGCCTTGACACGCTGTCTTCCTCCTGGGCTTGTTCCCAGGCCGCGTAGTTGCCAAAGCTCCAGTTTCCGCACGGAACCGGCTGTCCTCTGCGCAGTGCCGCATAAGCATCCGCCACTTGCTGCAGCAGCACGCCAGAGGACCAGCCGTCGAACACAATGTGATGGAAGTACAGGGCCAACAGCCAGCCTTCCGGCCCAGCGTCTACCAGGACTGCCCGGGTGCTGATGCCATTTTTCAGATCAAAGCCTTGGTGGACAAAATCCGCCATCCAGTCGCGCAGGGTCAGTCCGTCCGCCAGTCGGACGTGCGCCAATCGGGGCGGCTGTGCGTCCGACAACTGATACGGATGCAATTTCTCGGGGTCGAATCCGAACCTGCAGCGCAGGATTTCATGATCCGCCAGCACTGCATCGACCGCCTTGCCCAGGCTTTCCGCGTCCAACGGGCCTTCGAGAGAAAAAAACAGTGGCAGGGCGTAGGCTGTACTGTCCGACTCCTGCTGCTCAATCAACCACAAACCCCTTTGCGACCATGACAAGGGGGCCGCTGGCTCCCCTCTGACCGGTAGTTCGCGGAGTTGCCCCCGCTCCCAGTCGACATCGGATCGACCTTGCGCTGTCAATTCCTCGCGGATTTTCGCCGCCAGTTGATCCAGCGTTGGAGTGGCGAAGATTTGTTGGGTAGCGAGGCGTATACCGGTGCGAGCCTCGATAGCGCCAAGCATGCGTACTGCGAGCAGCGAGTCGCCCCCCAGGTGGAAGAAATTGGCCTGCCGCGATGCCGCATGCCTTCCAAGCAGGGTGCCCCAGCACTCGGCCAGCCAGTGCTCCAGCGGACCTTGCAGATCCATGGCAACGTCCGCATTGGCACTGTCCACGAGGCTGCGTGCGGACAATGCGCGCCGGTCTACCTTGCCGTTCGCATTCAGCGGCCAGTGGTCGCAACGTTGCCAGATGGCGGGCACCATGTTGGCGGGGAGCGCTTGGATCGCATGGGAACGCAGCACGTTTTCTCCCAGGTCGCTCTCCACCCATGCAACGAGCTGCGGATGCGGCTCCTTGCGTAGTTCCACAATGGCGCGCCCGACGAAGGAATGGCGCTGCAGCACGCTTTCAATCTCGCCCAGCTCAATACGGTAGCCATTGAGCTTGACCTGGCTGTCACGGCGCCCGATAAATTCAATGCTGCCGTCTGGCAGATAGCGCCCCAGGTCACCGGTGTGGTAGCTGTACGTCTCCAGGTCCGCCAGCGGCCCGAAAACCCGGGTCGATCCCGCGCCACTGCACAGGTAACCCGGGCTGAGCCCATCGCCGGCGCAGACCATTTCGCCACACACCCAATCGGGGCACTCTTCGCCATCATCGTTGACGATGTAGTAGCGGCTGTTGGAGATGGGTTTGCCATAGGGAATGCTCGCCCGGTCCGTATCCTCGGGGCGCAATGTATGGGTGATATTCCAAACGGTGATCTCGGTCGGCCCACCGGTGCTGTGGACGGTGACGCCGGGCGCGATGCGGGCAAGGCGGTATCCTATGTCAACCGGCAGCCAGTCGCCACCCAAGGTGACTTGACGCAGGCTACCGACCGATGCTCCCGTGTGTTCGGCATGCTCAATCAGCATTTCGGCAAAGGCCGGCACCGAATTCCAGTAGCTGACCCGGTGTTTCAGCATCAGCTTGATCCATTGCGCTGGATCGCGTCGGTGAGCCTCGCCCGGCATGACGAGCGCCGCTCCCAGGAATAGGCTGCCCAGAATTTCGACGACGGACATATCGTGGTGCAGGGCAGAGACTCCGAATACCCGGTCCTCGGAGGTAAGACCGAGCCAGTGGGCATTGTGTTCCAGCAAATTGATCAGACCGCGCTGCTGGATGGGCACACCCTTGGGCTGGCCGGTGGAGCCGGAGGTGAACAGCACGTAAATTTCCGCCTCCGGAGACCATTCGAGTTCGATGCCTTCGATCTTCAGCAATGACGTTGGCCATCGGCTGCATGCCAGGGCCTCGCCTGTGCCCTCCCAGGTCGGCAGTTCGTCGTGAGTCAATACCCATACGACCTGTGCAATCCGAGCGATTTCGTGCTGCCGTTCCTGAGGTTGTTCGATATCGAGCGGAACGTAGCTGCGCCCGGCAAGCAGGCAGGCCAGGATCGCCACGATCTGCTCGACGCTTTTCCCCAGACGGATGGCAATGCGTCCTGGTTCGCTACGCAATACTTGGGCGAGCGCATTTGCGCGCCCGACCAGTTCCTGATAGGTCAGGACTTGCTCGTCCACCCTTAACGCCACGTTCTGCGGCCAGCGCTGGGCGGCGCGAGCCAGATACCAGGCAAGCGGCATTTCCGGCCACGAACGTGCGGTGCGATTGGCTTCGGCGCGTCGCGCTCGTTGCTCCTCAGGTAGTTGGACAATCTGATCCTGCTGCAGAATCTGCGCTCCGGTAGGTGATGCCAAGCGTCGGACGATATCTGCAAAGACGCCGAACATGGCGTCGATCATTCCCGTCGGGAAGCGACCTACCAAGTAGTCCCAATTCAGGCGCAGACAGCCTGCCTCCTGATAGTACTGGCAGTCAAGCCAGACCTGCGGGGTCTGACTCAGGCTGTAGGTCGGTTCTCCCAACGCTACCGTAGCCGCGTGCAGGTTGTCCGTTCCGCTGACCGTTTCGGGCAAGGAGGTGAACACGATAGGGGCTGGCGCGTGACTGCGTCCACCGCTCAACTGATTCAGTTCGCGCAGGACGCGGACACCCGAGACGGCATCGTTCTCCATGTCCAACCAGAGTTGCTGCTGCATGGCCGCAATGCGCTCACCGAAGCGCTTTTCCCCGTCCAGCATGACCTCGAGCAAGGTGAAAGTGGCGAATTCACCGAGCACCGAGTGAATGTCCGGGTGGATGGGCTTGCGGTTGAAACGGGGCATGTTGAGCAGAAAATGTCGACTCCCGGACCAACGGGTCAAAACTTCCGCATAGCAGGCGGCCAGTAACGTGGTCAAGGTCAGACCGTGGTCGGCAACCAGTTTGCGGATCGCCCGTGTCTGCTCCGCCGTCAGGCTTATTTCGCAGCGCTCGAACCGCGGAGGATTCGGCACGCCTGCACCGACCGTCAAGGGCAGGCTTGGTGCGCTTGGCAACCGACCGATGCGTTCGCGCCAATAGTTCAAGGCGCGTGCATGGACCGGGCCTTGCTCGAATTCCATGCATGCCAAGACGTAGTCCCGGAAGGTCATGCCGAGCGCCGGGAGGGCGCAATCCGGATCACCGTACAGGCATGCCAGTTCATTGATCAGGGTCTGGATGCTTTGGCCGTCGATGCACCAGATGTCCAAACTGATCATCAGGTAGCCGATACCATTGCCGGTATCGCACCAATGGACGCGGTGCTGGGGCCACTGCGACAGATCGGCCTTGTAGTGGGCCAATTCATCCCGCAACATCGAGAGCCGCTGTTGCTGCTCCCGTCGCGAGAGCGAGCGCTGGTCGTGTCGTTCCGGAAGCCCTGTACCCGGCTGGTAAGGCAGAATACGTTGCTTTCCCTCTTCGGTTATGACCACACGCAGCATGTCGTGGCGGGCCACAAGCCGGTCCCAAGCTCGGCAGAGTCTGTCGAAGTCGAATCGCTCAGTGCGGCGTTCCATGAAGCAGTGCATGCCCGTCTGATCATCGCCCTGGCGTCCGATCCAATAAGCCTGCTGCATGTCGTTGAGCGGGAATGGCTCGAAGCGGCTGGCTTCGTCGCTGCGCAGCACCGGCAGCGGGGAGTTTTCGCTACTGGATTGTCCTTTTGCCAATCGCCTGCGCAGCAGATTCAGGGCATCATCCGAGAGCGTCTCGTTCATGATTGCACCTCACTTGCGGCTTCTGCTTCGAGTACCGATGCAATGGCGTCCACCAAGTCTCCCAGGGTTCGCATCTTCATCATTTCGGCCATGGGCAGGTCGATGGCCAGATCGCGCTGCACGGCGGCGCGGATCTGGATCGCTGCCAACGAATTTCCGCCGAGCATGAAAAAGTCGGAACTCCGACTGAGCGACGGTGCACCCAGTGCATGTCGCCAGTAGCCCGCTACAAGGTCGAAGAGCGGGTCCTGCTGCTGCGCATCGACCTGCTGCGGGATGGCAACACCGGGTTGGGAGGACGGCGTGCCAGCCACTTCCTGAGAGTCGATCCAGTGTCGTGATTTGGTGAAGGGGTATCCAGGGAAGGAGATTCTTCGTCCTTGCGGATACAGCGCGCCGATGTCACTGACCACCCCCGAACAGAACGCTTGTCCCACTTGTCCCAGCCAAGCTTGATAGCCGGACGCGCCCTCGACAAGGCCGGGCAGGCAGCCTCGTGGCAACCGACGGGCAACCAATCCCGTCAGCAGGGGCTTGGTGCCGATCTCAAGGGCGCTAGAGACATTCAGGGCTTGCAGTTGCTCCAGGCAGGCAGTGAAGCGCACGGTCTGACGCAGATGGTTCCGCCAGTAACGGGCGTCGGGTGCAACCTGCAACAGGGTGCCGCTCAGGTTGCTGAGCATGGGAATAGCAGGTGGGCTGAATTCGCAGGAGGACAGTCCCGCTTCGAATTCTTCCAGGATCGGATCGAGCAGCCGCGAGTGGAACGCGTGTGTGACGGTCAACCTCACAGAGTCGACTCCGGCGTCTCTCAGGGCCGTCCGGAGCCGGTCGATTTCCTCTGCATGACCCGACACCACGATTTGATCCGGCGCATTGTCAGCGGCTACATCCAAGTCGTAGCCATCGCGTAGCACCTGCCTTACTTCCCCATCCGATGCCTTCACCGCCAGCATGCCCCCATTGGAGGGCAGTCTGTCCAACAGCCTGCCGCGCAGGCAGACCATGGTCATCGCAGTTTCCAGGGACATCACACCGGCCACGCACGCGGCGACGTATTCGCCAAGGCTGTGGCCGAGCACCATATCGGGCTTGATGCCGAACTCACGCCAAGCTTCCGCAAGTGCGTACTGAATGGTGAACAGCAAGGGCTGGAGCGTTGCAGCCTGATCCAGCGCTGGCGCCATGTCAAACTGCCCGGAAAGCCAACCGGCCAGAGGAAGGGGGTATTCTGCAGGGAGCGCCGAGTTGCAGGCGTCAGCAGTTCGCCGAAACACCGGCACGTGCTGGTAGAGCCCTGACGCCATGCCCTTGTACTGGGCCCCCTGACCGGTGAAGACCCAGGCCATCCTGTCAGTCGGTTCCGCGGACGCCGCAGTAACCACCGGCAACTTGACCGCGAGATCCCCGGTGTCGCGGACCACCAAGGCCAACCGGTGGGAGAATCTGCGGCGGCCATGAGCGGCAGTAAAACAGAGGTCCGCCAGATCCGTGGATCGTCCGGGGCCGGCAACCCATTGCTGAATCCGCTCCCGGTAACGGTCCAGAGCGGTGGCATCACGCGCGCTGAGTACGAACAGGTGCGCGGGCAGTTGCCGTTCCGTTCGCTCTGGCTCGGGGGCCTCCTGCAGCACCACATGGGCGTTTGTTCCACCGAAGCCGAAAGCGCTGACACCAGCCCTCCGGGTGCGTCCGGGCTCTCTGGGCCAGGGACGCAGGCGGTCGTTGATGAAAAACGGACTGCCTTCCAGATCCAACTGCGGATTGGGCTGTTTGAAATGCGGGGTGGGCGGCAGCATTTCGTGCTGCAACGCCAGGACCGTCTTGATCAGGCCAGCCATGCCCGCAGCGGTGTTCAGGTGGCCGAGGTTCGCCTTGACGGCACCGATGGCGCACGGTTTCATCCGTTGAGCGCCCTGGGCAAAGGCGATCTGCAAGGCACGAAATTCGATGGGATCGCCCAGACGGGTGCCCGTTCCATGGGTTTCCACATAGTCGATGGTATCGGCGCTGACTCCGGCCAGACGATGCGCCATGCGGATGACTTCAGCTTGGCCATCGACGCCCGGCGCCATGAA
>NZ_AFAL01000046.1 GCF_000193225.1 Verminephrobacter aporrectodeae subsp. tuberculatae At4
CTTCAGCGTCCGATATTCCTGAGAATGTGTACCGGTTTACCGTCAGGTACAAGGATCCGCAAAGCGGCGTCGAAGAATCAAAAATAGTGCAAAACGTCAGGGTGAAAATTACCCCTTAGCCAACAGTTTCACTTCCGGGGAAACACTTGATGCGATGCATGCAGGAGAGTGGCAGGGTGTGGTCACATGCACTTGACTCGAGATCAGGCGCAGTGGCCGCGGGTTCGAATTCCAGCCTGATCGCCATCGGCGCCAACCTGCGCCCACGCCTTCGCGCTCGCCGTCGAGGCCGAGGCGCGCGCACCAGTACCTGCTGGCCCGCGCCACCGGAACGCCAACGATCTTGGACACCGCAGAAATGAACCGCGTGCTCGAAAAATTCAAGCCCTACGGCGCGAACGCGCAGACCGCTGGATGACCGGCTCTTGAAAGTTTGATACAATTCAAAAAATATTGACACAATCGTATAATGACTGATACAATCAGTCTCCGCGCTCGATTTTCCCCCAAGGAAAACCGGGTATTGTTACCCGCCCGCTTGCAGCCACGCTCAAGCCCAAACCCTGGAATTTTATGCCATCCATCAATATCAATTTTATCCTGCCCGCGATTTTGAAAGTCGGGACTGAAGCAGTCATTAGTGTGCAGCCCATTCCTGGAGTTGATCAGACCAAGGCAACAATACATGATCTGACGCTGACTGCGCCAGATCACGCGCCGGAGGCCGTCTGGACTTATCAAAGGGGTTTTGAATTTTCCGATTGGGCTTTCAGTTTTATTGTGCCGGAAAGTTTCATGTTTCACGGCCACTCCTCATTGGCCATCGTCAACTTTAAAATATCGGCCGGGGGACAAGTATTTCAAACGCCGGATAACGATATTATAATTGTTGAAACTACTGTCAACAGACCGCCTTTTTACGTAACTTCCATTACTCCAACCACCATCCAATTGGACGCTCAATCCACTGCCCAGGTGTTGGTGACAGGAACCTCTCTTGACAAGGCACACCCACGCTGCGAGCTGGCGGGTCCTTTGCCGGCCGGTGCAACCATCACAGCCGCTAGTGCTACGAATTGCACAGTGGAGATCAAAGGAAGCGACGCATCAGTTCCCGGGAAGTATCGAATAATCTTGTACGAGGCAACTACTCAGGACACTTTCATCGTACCGATTGACATAAACATTGAGGAAAAAAGTCCCGCGCCAAAATTGAAGTTGCTTTCCATTACACCGGATGTTCTGGCGCCGGGTGACTCTTTCAAATTGAGAATTTCCAAAGACGTTGGGACCAGCGGTTGGAATGATGTACATATCAGAGTTGTACAGATTGATGAAGCAAGCGGGCGCACCTCGAACGTTCAGTACGGCAACATCAATCCCGTTTCCAACACCGAATGTAGCGTTGACTGTATCCTGCCTACTGCCGTAAAAGTCGTGCTCAATGAAAAAGCAACCCTCAAACTTTTTGCTTTCTATAAAAGAAATTGGGTAAATGTTACCAACACGCTTCCGCTGACGCTCCGTCCAGATCCTCGGACCACAAAATACACTGTCAGCACTTGTCGACCCCACGCGGCTAGCAAACAGTTTATAAAGTCCTCCAATTTTCTTTTTGTTCTTAATGGAACCAATCTCGATCAAATAACCTCGGTCAATCTCGGAAATGCATATCAAATGGATATTTTTGCACGAAGAGCATTCCGAATCCAATGCAGATTTTTGACTCCTCCGAATGATATCAAGCCAGGTCTGTATAATTTTACCATCAAATATAATGATCCGCAAAGCGGAACTGAAAAAACAGAAGTACTGAAAAACATCGTTGTGCAAATTAGCGTTTAGTCAATCAGTTTCGATCAAAGCGGGAGAGCGGGTGACTTGCCGGGGGATCGAGTCCCGCTTCTCTCCACCAGGATAGGATCACCGGTTTTTGAAATTCCCCTGCGTCAAAATAAATCTTGCGGCGCCACCGCGCAGATGCGCGCAATGACCGGCTCTTGGAATTCTGATACAATTTTGAAGAACTGACATAATCAGTCCACACGCCCGGTTTTCCAAAGGAGAATCGGGTATTATTACCAACCCGCATCCAGCCACGCTCAAGCCAAAACCTTGGAATTCTATGCCATCCATCGATATCAATTTTGTCATGCCTTCGCTTTTGAAAGTCGGGGCTGAAGGAGTCATCCGTGT
Organism: Verminephrobacter aporrectodeae subsp. tuberculatae At4; assembly: GCF_000193225.1. Taxonomy (GTDB): domain Bacteria; phylum Pseudomonadota; class Gammaproteobacteria; order Burkholderiales; family Burkholderiaceae_C; genus Acidovorax; species Acidovorax aporrectodeae. The sequence continues at coordinate 2,197 of NZ_AFAL01000046.1, forward strand.
ACAGCCCATTTCCGAAGTGGATCAGACCAAGGCAAAAATAGATGATCTGACGCTGACTTTGCCAGGTGGTGAGTCGCACGCCGTCATCGATTATCAAAGAGGTTTTGAATTTTCCGATTGGACTTTCAGTTTTCTCGTGCCGCAAAGTTTCCACAGTGTGATCGGCCCCTCCACGATGGCTATCGTCAGCTTTAAAATATTGGCCGATGGGCAAGTATTTCAAACGCTGGATGACTGTATCATATGTGTTGACACAGACATCAACAAACCGCCGTTTTCCGTAGCCTCCATTACTCCAACCACCATCCAATTGGACGCTCAATCCACTGCCCAGGTATTGGTGAAAGGAAAATCTCTTGACAAGGCATACGCAAGCTGCAACTTGGCGGGTCCTTCGCCGGTATATGCAGCCGTCACCGGCATCAGTGCTACGAGTTGCACAGTGGTCATCAAGGGAAGCGACGTACCAGTTCTCGGGAAGTATCGAATACTCTTGTACGAGGAAACTACTCAGGACACTTTCATCGTACCGATTGACCTAAGCGTTGAGGGAAAAAGTCCCACGCCGAATTTGAAGTTGCTTTCCATTGCACCGGATGTTCTGGCGCCGGGTGACTCTTTCAAATTGAACATTTCCAAAGACGTTGCGACCAGCGGTTGGGATGATGTGCGTATTATAGGTGTACAGATTGATGAAGCAAGCGGATACACCTCGAACGCTCGCCACGGCCATATCAATCCCGTTTCCAACACTGAATGCAGTGTTGACTGTATCCTGTCTTCTGCCGTAAAAGTTCTGGCCAATGAGAAAGCAACCCTCAAACTTTTGGCTACCTATAAAATGGAATCGGCAAACGTTACCAACACGCTTGCGCTGACGCTCCATCCAGATCCTCGGACCCCAAAATTCAACGTCAGCAGTTGTCTTCCCTTCAGGGCTTCCAAACAGTTTGCAAAGTCCCCCGGTTGTCTTTTTTCTCTTACTGGAATCCACCTCGATCAAATAACCTCCTTCAATCTCGGAAATGCATATCGAATGGATATTTCTTCGCAAACGGCATTCCGTATTCAATGCAGATTTTTGACTCCTCCAAATGATATCAAGGAAGGTGTGTATCAGTTTACCGTCAAGTATGATGATCCGCAAAGCGGCACTGAAAAAACAGAAATATTGCAAAACGTCAATGTGGAAATCACTCCCCCTTAGTCAAACAGTTCCATTAATAATCCCCGTGCCCGGGCTTCCCAAGGGAAGATCGGTGATCGTTACCAACCCGCTTGAGGTCACGCTCAGGCCCAAACCCTGAGAAACCACATGCCAAACATAGACATCATGTTCGTCCTGCCCGCTACTTTGAAAATCGGGGGCGAAGGAATGGTTTATGTACGCCCTATTCCCGGGGTGTTTCATACCAGAGCAGGAATATTTGATCTGAAGCTTGTGGTAAATGGTGACGAGCATACCGTCACCAATTATCAAAAGAGTTTTGAATCGACCAGTTGGGTTTTCAGTTTTTTCGTGCCACAAAGTTTCCACAATTTACCTGGTCCCACCCAATCAGCCATCGTCAGCTTTAAAATATTGTCCGATGGACATGTATTCCAAACGCTGAATAACTTTTCCATCGATGTTGAAATAGAAGACGACAAATCGCCGTTTTCCGTAGATTCCATTACCCCAACCTCCATTGAATTGGACGCGCAATCCAGCGCCCAACTATCGGTGGCAGGAACCGGTCTTGACAAGGTATCCACAACCTGCACCTTGGTGGGTCCTTCGCCAGTAGACGCAACTGTCATCGGTGATACCCCTACAAATTGCTCAGTGGTGATCCGGGGAAGCGACGTATCAGTTTTCGGGAAATATCGAGTAATACTGAACGATCTAGCTTATCATGATAGTTTTCTCGTACCGATCATCATAAACATCGAGGAAAAAATTCCCACGCTGAAATTGGAACTGCTTTCCGTTGCACCGGATGATCTCTCGCCGGGTGACTCTTTCAAATTGGAAGTTTCCAAAGACGTTGCTACCGCCAGTTGGGACGACGTGCGTATTGGAGATATACAGATCGATGCAGCAGGCGGAGGCACTGCGGAGGTTAGCCACGGCACTGTCAATGGTGATTCCGAAACCGAAGGCAGCATTAACTGTAGCGTGCCTTCTTCGCTCGAAGTGACGGCCAAGGAAGAAGCGACTCTCACACTTTCGGCTACCTACAAGGGAAAACCGATGACTGTGACCAACACGCTTCAGATCACGCTCGAGCCAAATTCTCAGACCAAAACGTTCAGCATCAGCAGTTGCACTCCCACCATGGTTTCCAAAGCGGATGTCCAGGCCGCCGGTTTCCGTTTTTCCATTATGGGGCAAAACCTCGATCAAATAACCTCCATCAAATTCGGAAATTCATATCAAATGAATATTCTCTCGCGTACCGCAAGCAGGATCCAATGCAGGTTTTTGACTTCAGCGTCCGATATTCCAGAGAATATGTACCGGTTCACCGTCAGGTACAAGGATCCGCAAAGCGGCGTCGAGGAATCAAAAATAGTGCAAAACGTCAGGGTGAAAATTACTCCTTAGCCAACCGGTTACCCGGCAGCTTCGCTGGCCCGGGTCAGAGAAACACGTTCTCGTCGGCTCCGATGGGGACCGGCTCGGGCCGGTCGATCTTGCATTCGATGCCCAGGTGGCGTCCATTGCCCGACGAGCGCCCGAAGGCATCGAGGACCTCCAGCACGTGCAACGCCAGCGCGCCACAGGCGCGATGCGGTCGGCCCCGGTGCATCGCCAATACCATCTCGGTCAGTCCGACGCCGCGGTAGTTCGCGACCCGCGCACCGGCGTTCGGCGTGTAGTTCTCCACGCCAAAAGGATGGGCGCTGATGTCCATCGGCTGCCAGGGCCCCCCGCGCTCGCTCAGGCGGGGCGTGCCGCCGAACCAGTTCGGATCGACGCCCAGCAGGCTGCCTTCGGTGCCGTAGATTTCAATGGGAGCGCGCTGGTGCGCCCAGACGTCCCAGGAAACGCTCATCGCCACGTTCGCACCGTTGACGAACTCCAGCACGCCGTTCACCGTGGTCGGCACCTCCACGTCGATCACCTGGCCGCGCAGCGGCTCGCTGCCGACCGTGCGCTGCGGCAGACCGACGCTCGCGCAGCCGCTGACGCGCGCGACCGGACCGAGCAGGTTCACAAGCTGCGTCACGTAATACACGCCCACGTCATGCATGGGTCCCCCACCGGGCTTGAAGAAGAACTCCGGGTTCGGGTGCCAAGACTCCATGCCGCGCGAGAGCATCGCGACGGAGCCGCCAATCGGCCTGCCGATGCGTCCGGCGTCGATCGCGGCGCGGCAGGCCTGGTGCCCTGCACCGAGGAAGGTGTCCGGAGCGCAGCCGACGCGCAATCCGCGCGTGGCGGCATGGGCGAGCAGGCGCTGCGCCGCACCGAAGTCGCTGGCCAGCGGTTTTTCGAGGTAGACGTGCTTGCCGGCCGCAAGAATCTGCTCGCTGACCGGCGCGTGCGCCTGCGGCACGGTGAGGTTCACGACGATCTCTATGTCGGGGTCGTCGAGCAGGGCCTGGACCGACATGGCGCAGACGCCATGCTGGAGCGCCTTGGCCTGCGCGGCCTCGGTGCGCAGGTCGGCGCAGGCCTTGACCCGGACGAGGTCCGATCCCTTTGCGCCGTTGAAGTAGGTATCGCTGATATTGCCGCATCCGATGATGCCGATGTTCACGGGTTGCATGTCGTCAGGCCTTGAGGTTGTCGAGGTAGGCGTAGGCGTTGCGCGCGAACCGGGCCGGGTCGCGCGGGTTGTCGTGCTCGGCCACGAGGCAATGCACCCCGGCGGCACGGCACGCCGCAGAGAGAATCCGCCAATCCATGGTGCCGCTGCCGATGTCGGTCCAGCCGTCCTCGTCGAGCTTCTCGCCGGCAGGCGCCAGGTCCTTGGCGTGCGCCGAGACGACGCGCTCTGCGTAGCGGCGCAGCCAAACCAACGGGTCGGCGCCCCCGCGCACGAGCCACGCGACGTCCACCTGCCAGCCCAACGGCGCATCGCCGGCCGCGGCGAAGAGCAGTTCCAGCGCCGTGCTGCCGCCCCCCTTGGGCTTGAGCTCCCAGTGGTGATTGTGGTAGCCGAACGCGATGCCATGCTCGGCAAAGCGCTGCGCGTACCCGCCGAGCTCGCGCCCCAGTGCCTGCCAATACGGTGCATCCCCGTCGCGCTCGGCCGGCGGTACCGCGGGCATGAACAAATGGTTGAAGCCGATCGTCTTGCAAGCGGCGGCCACCGCGTCGAAGCGCTCGCGCAGCGCCGTCATGTCCACGTGGCTGGACGACGCGCTGAGTCCTCGCGCGCCGAGCTTCGCGCGGGTGCCGCTGGCGTCGTCGAGATGGGCTCCCGTGAGCTCCACCTGCCGGAAACCGGCCGCGGCAACGATATCGAGTTGGTGCTCGAAATGGCCCGCGTTGCGCAGGCTGTAGATCTGGATGGAGAGGGGCAGAGGAGTTGTAGTCATGGGAGGAGCAGGGAGGAAGGGGAGCGGTCGAACGGGTGGAAGGGTCCTGCGTGCTACGGCTACGGCGTGATGCGCCGTTCGCTCGCAGGGTCGAAGAGGCAAGCCGATGCGCCGTCCGGGCGCAACCAGACCGTGTCACCGACGCGGCGGCCATGGCGCGGCGCCAGGCGCAAGCCAGCGCGCAGGCCGTTGATTTCGGCGAAGGCAAAGGTGTCGGCCCCGGTGGGCTCGAGCAGGTTCAAGCGGACGGGCAGCGCTCCGGGCGTGCCGGCATCGACCTCGGTGAAGTGCTCGGGCCGCAGGCCGAGGATCGCCGGGCGCCCGTGCCACTCGGCTTGCGTCGCGGGCCCCAGGGTCAGCCGGACGCTGCCCGCAGCGGTTTGCAGGGACAGCTCCCAGCGTCCATCCGCGGTGTCGAGCGTGGCGGGCAAGAGATTCATCGTCGGCGCGCCAATGAAGCCGGCGACGTAGAGGTTGGCCGGCCGCTCGTAGATTTCCTCGGGCGTTCCCAACTGCTGGACCTGGCCGTCGCGCATCACCGCGATGCGGTCGCCCAGGGTCATGGCCTCGACCTGATCGTGCGTGACGTAGACGATGGTCGCGCGCAGCCGCTGGTGCAGCGACTTGATCTCGGCGCGCATCTCCACGCGCAGCTTGGCGTCGAGGTTGGACAGGGGCTCGTCGAACAGGAACACGCGCGGGTTGCGCGCCAGGGCACGCCCCATCGCCACGCGCTGCCGCTGCCCGCCCGACAGCTGCGCCGGCCGCCGCTCCAGAAGCGCCTCGATCTGCAACACCTTGGCCACGCGCGCCACCACGCACGCGCGCTCGGCGCGCGGGACCTTGCGCATCTCCATGGCGAATTCGATGTTCTCGCGCACCGTCATGCTGGGGTACAGCGCGTAGGACTGGAACACCATCGCGATGTCGCGATCCTTGGGGCTCACGCCGTTGACGACGCGGTCGCCGATGATGATCTGCCCCTCCACGGTGCTCTCCAGCCCGGCGATCATGTTCAGCAGCGTGGATTTGCCGCAGCCCGAGGGACCGACGAGGATCAGGAACTCGCCGTCGGCGACGTCGATGTCGATGCCGTTGAGCACCGGCACGCGGCCATAGTGCTTGCAGACGTTGCGAATGCGCAGGCTGGCCATGCATCTACCCCTTGACGGCGCCGCTCACCAGACCGCGCACGAAGTATTTGCCCGCCGCGATGTAGATCAGCAGCGGGGGCAGGCCGGCGATGAGCGCCGCAGCCATGTAGGTGTTGTGGTGCGCCACGTCCTCCTGCACGTTGGTGAGGTTGTTCAGGCCCACGGTCACGAGTTGCTGGTCCGACGGTGCCAACACCAGCGCGAACTGGAAGTCGTTCCAGATCGACGTGAACTGCATGATGGCCACGACCACGAGGATCGGTTTCGCCGTGGGCAGCACGATGCGCCGGAAGATCACCCACAGCCCCGCGCCATCGATGCGCGCGGCCTTGATCAGGTCGCCCGGAAATCCGACGAAGTAGTTGCGGAAGAAGAGTGCGATGGGCAGGCTGTAGAGCGTGTGCACCACCACCAATCCGACCAGGGAATGCGCCAGTTGCAAGCGCGCGAAGATGATCGACAGCGGAAACACGAACAGGACTCCCGGCACGAAGCTGCCGAACATCAGCACGAACAGCACCGCGTCGCTGCCGCGAAAGCGCCACTTCGCGAGCAGGTAGCCGTTGAAGCACCCCCAGAGGGTGGAGATCACCGTGGCGGGAATCGCCACCATCAGCGAATGGACGAAGTAGCGCGCCAGCCCTGCGCACGCCGGGGCCCCGGTGCACGCGGTGGACCAGGCTGCGATCCAGGGCTCGACCGTCCAGCGCGCAGGCAACCCCAGCACGTTGCCCGCCTGGATCTCCTGCAACGGCTTGAGCGAGTTGATGAGCGCGAACCACGCCGGCAATGCGAAGAACAGCGTGGCCAGAATCAGCGCCCCATAAATGGCCAGGCGCGATGCGGCACGCGAGCGGTCTGGTAGATCAATCATGGCGCGGCCGGCGAAGTTCGCGCACGATGTACGGCACCGCGATCGCGATGCTCATCATCAGGATGATCGACCCCGACGCCGCCGCCAACCCCATCTGATCGCGGCGAAAGAAGCGATCGAACATGTAGAAGGCCGGCAGGACGGTCGCCTGTCCGGGGCCGCCCTGGGTCAGCACCACCACCAGGTCAAAGGTCTTCAGCGCCGCCGGCAACAAGATGAGCACGGCACTGAAAACGGTCGGGCGCAGCGTGGGCAGGACGATGCGCCAGTAGATGCGTGGCAGGCTCGCGCCGTCGATCATCGCGGCCTTGAAAACCGAGTCGTCCACGGCGCGCAGCCCGGCGATGAACATCGCCATCACGAAGCCCGTTGCGTGCCATACCGCGACCGCCGACATGGCGAAGATGGCCCGGTCCGGCCGCACGATCCAGTCGAAGACCGCGCCCTGCCACCCGAGGCCGTGCAACCACGCCTCCACCCCCAGGTCGGGCGACAGGAGCCAGCGCCAGATCGTTCCGCTCACGATCCAGCTCAGCGCCAGCGGGTACAGGTACAGCGTGCGGAACCCGCCTTCGAACCGCACCTTCTGGTCCAACAGGATGGCGAGCACGCAACCCAGCACCAATGAAGCGCCGACGACGATGGGCAGGTAGCGCAGCAGGTTCCACAGTGCAAGCCACCAGTTTTCGTCGGCCCACAGGCGCTGATACTGCCGCAGGCCGACCCATTTGTATTGGATGAAGCCCTCGGAATCGACGAACGAAACGAGCACGACCCACAGCGCCAAGCCGTAGAAGAAAAGCAGGCTCACGAGGAAGGCCGGGGAGATCAACAACTGCGGCAGCCAACGCTCCCCCCCGGGCGGCGCATGGGCCCCCGAAGCCGGCGCAGTGGCTGCGGCTTCGGGTCCTCCCGTGCGGCGCGCTGGCGGCCGCGTTGCTGCAACGCTCGAATCCATGGCCCTGTGCCCGATCGCGGCGTGGGTTGCCCGGCGTCTCAGTTGGCGCGCGCGGCGGCCAGCATGCGGTTCGCTGCCTGCTGCGCGGTCATGCTGTCGTCGTTCCAGAAGGCGAGCACGACGTCGCGCCAAGCGGCGATGCGCGCAGGGGTTTGCAGCATCGACGGCGCCGCCGCGAGCGTGCCGTCCTTGTTCCCCGCGACAAAGTCCGCGTACGACTGGCGGGCGCACGCGTCGAAGCCCGACACGTCGGCGTCCATGCGCACGGGCACCGAGCCCTTGATGAGGCTGAATGCGACCTGCGCGTCCTTGTCCATCAGCGTCTCGGCCAGCGCGACCTGCGCGGATGGCGACTTGGCGTTTCTGAAGAACATGAAGGCATCGCTGCTGAAGACGTGGCCACTCCCGCTTCCCGGCACCGGAATGCAGAAGTAATCGACGTTCGGCTTCTTGCCCGCCAGCGTGAACTCGCCCTTGACCCAGTCGCCGTTCACCTGCGCGAGGGCCTTTCCCTGAATCACCATCTGCGTGGCCTCGTTCCACCTGCGCGTGGCTGCGCCGCGGTCCGAGTAGCCGCGCGCCTTGCGCATCACCTCGAACGCCTGGACCATTCCGGGGCCCTTGAGGGCCGCCTCGTCGGCGTCGTAGAACGCCTTGCGGAAAGCGTCCGTGTGCATCGTGCCGTAGGCCACCTGCATGAACATGAAGTTCACCCAGGAGTCCTCGGCCATCGCCAGCGGAATCATTCCGGCAGCGCGCGCCTTCTCGGCCATCGCGAAGAACTCGTCCCACGTCTTGGGCGGAGCCGACGCGCCGATCTTCTTCAGGCCGGCGGCGCTGATCCACATCACATTGTTTCGGTGGACGTTCACCGGCACGGCCACGTAGTTCTTGCCGCCCAGCTTCGCGTAGCGCTGCACGGGCGCCGGCAGTGCGTCGTCCCACCCGCCCTTCGCCGCAACGTCGTTCAGATTCGCCAAGTTGCCGGGGTTTGCAGCGTAGGCCCGGACGTCCGAATTGATCTGCGCCGCGTCCGGCGGACTGCCTTTGCCGACCCGCGTCTTCAGCAGCGTGCGCTGGTTGTCGGCGCCCCCGACGGCCAAATCCTTCCATTCCACGCCCCGCACGCTGAGCGCTTCCTTGAACTTGCCGACGGCGGCCGTCTCCCCGCCGCTGGTCCACCAGTGCATGACCTCCACCGACTCGCCGGCCCGGGCGCTGC
>NZ_AFAL01000045.1 GCF_000193225.1 Verminephrobacter aporrectodeae subsp. tuberculatae At4
GCGCATCTCGTCGACCTCCACCAGGTCGTTGTAGATGGCGTCCTCGATCACCGCCATGCCGTGGCGCGCCGCCATCTGCGCGAGCCGCTTGCGCCCGGCCTGGGGCATGCAACTGCCCAGGGGGTTGCTCAGCGTGGGAACGACCAGCGTGGCCTTCACGGGCTGGGTGTCCAGCGCCAGTTGCAGGGCGTCGAGCGACAGGCCATGCCGCGCATGGGTGGGAATCTCCAGCGCCCGCAGGTGCAGGTCGCGCAGCAGTTCCAGAAACGAAAAATGCGTGGGCGATTCGAGCGCCACCACGTCGCCCGGCTGGGTCACTGCGCGCAGGCACAGCGCGACGCTCTCCATGCAACCGCTGGTGAGCACGATGTTCTCGGGGTCCAGGCCGCAGCCCAGGCTCACCGCGTAGCGCGCCAGCGCGCGGCGCGCGTCCTCGTGCCCCGACGGCCAGGGGTAGATGCACAGCAGGTTGCGGTGGCGCTGGACGGCGCGGCTGACGGCGCGGCGCACACGGTCGGGGTCGAGCAAATCGATGCCGGGCGTGCCGTTGCTGAAGGAGACGATCTCTTCGGGCTGCTTGTGCCCCAGGATGCGCTGACCCAGGTAGTCCACCGTGACCTCGCGCGGGCGGCGCATGGGGCGTGGAGTGCTGGGCTCGGGAAGGCTGACCACCGGTGCGGTCACGAAGAACCCGGAGCGTGGGCGCGCGCTCACGAGCCGCGCATCTTCGAGCCAGTGGTAGGCCTGCACGACGGTGCTCTGCGCCACGCCATGCTGGCGCGCCAGGGCACGCACCGAGGGCAGCCTTGCACCGCGTGCCAGGGCGCCGTTGCGGATCAGCCGGGCCAGCTGTTCGGCAATCTGCAGATAAAGCGCGGGGGCGTCATCGTCGGGGAGCATGCCCGCATTCTGTACCGGTGACCCGTCTTTCGGGCAGTACAGAAGCGCGCGAGTGCAGGCAGTACAGAAGCTCCACTCTGGCTCTCTGTATTGGTCCAGGTGACCCCGGCCTGTGGCTGGTGGCTGGCGGGCGGCAGCGGCACAGTGTCGGGCATGAAGACCTTGTGCCCCCCTCTGCCAGCCCATGGACCGTCCCGGCCATTGGAATCCGTTCGCGAAGCCCCGGCCCGGCCATGGCAGCGTCTGTTTCTTGCGCCGCTACAGGCCGTTCAGGTGCTGAGCTTTCGGGCGGGGGAAGGGGCTCTGCTTGAGGCCGAGCAGGGCTGCGCCTGGGTGACCTGCGACGGCCGGCCGGAGGACCATTTTCTGCAAGCGGGCCAGCGCCTGTGGTGCAGCGGCCCCGCGCGGCTGCGCATGAGCGCCGTGGGGCAGGAGCCGGCGCACTTGGTCTGGGCGGCGCAGGCGGTCAGGCCGCGCGGCGCCCCGGGCGTGCGGGTCAGCGTGGTCTGAGCCAGTTTGGCGTGCCAATCGAGCGTTGCGGCACGCAAAAATCATCGCCGCAGCGACTGTCCAGTGACGTCAAACACGTGCACCGACTCCAGCGCGGCAGTCAGGTGCACGGTTTCACCGGGCGCGCAGCGGCTGCGGCCCGCAACGCGGACCGTAATCATTGAGCCGTCTTCGCGTTTCACATGCAAGCAAGAGTCGGCGCCCAAGTACTCTATTTGCTCAATGCTGCCTTGCAGCAGAGCGGTGTCCGCACCACACAGGCTGAGATGCTCCGGACGGATGCCAATCTGATGGGCCGTTGCGCAGTGGAATGCCGGGGCCTCCAAGGTGGGCCCGTTTGCAATGTGCAGATGCTGGGCCGAGTCGCCTGCGCACGCCATCAGATTCATTTTGGGGCTGCCAATGAACTCGGCCACGAAGGTGTTGTCTGGGCGCTCGTAGAGGTCGTAGGGGGTATTGGCTTGCATGATGCGGCCACCCTGCAAAACCACGATGCGGTCGGCCAGGGTCATGGCTTCGGTCTGGTCGTGGGTCACGTATACCATGGTGGTCCCCAACTGTTTGTGCAGCCGCGCAATCTCCAACCGGGTATCTGCGCGCAAGGCGGCATCCAGGTTCGAGAGCGGTTCATCGAACAAGAAAGCAGAAGGATTTCGGACCACGGCGCGCCCAATAGCTACGCGCTGGCGTTGGCCGCCCGACAGTGCTTTGGGTTTGCGGTCCAGGTAGTCGCCCAACTGGAGCATGCGGGCGGCTTCATCGACGCGGCGCGCAATGCTGCTCTTGTCCATGCCCTGTGTTTTGAGGCTGAAAGCGATGTTGTCATACACACTCATGTGGGGGTAGAGCGCGTAAGACTGGAAAACCATGGAAAGCCCGCGATCGTAAGGAGGCGCATGGGTGACGTCATTGCCATCTATCAGGATGTAACCGGCGCTGACTTGCTCCAAGCCAGCAATGAGCCGTAGCAGGGTTGATTTGCCACAGCCGGAGGGGCCGACAAACACGACGAACTCGCCGTCGTTGATGTGCAGATCAATGCCCTGGATCACGTCCACCGGACCAAAGGTCTTTTTCACTTGTCGTAATTGAATGCTTGCCATGACGTGAATACTTATCCCTTGACGGCGCCAGCCAGCATGCTGCTGCTGATTTGGCGGTACATCAGCAGGCCCAGCACCATGGGAGGCAAGCAGGCCACCAGAATCACTGCGGCTGCCAAGCCCCAGTCCACCCCACCACCGCCGGAGGCAAAGAAGAAGGAAGCGCCAACGGTCATCGGCACCGCATCGCGCGTGGTCAGCATCAGGCCGAAAAGGAATTCATTCCAGGCATTGATAAAGCCAAACACCAGGGCAGTGGCCAGGCTGGGTCGGCAAATGGGCACCACGATTTGCCACAGCATGTGGCGCATGCGCGCACCGTCCATTTGAGCGGCCTCATCCATTTCCAGAGGAATTTCAGATACGGCGTTGACCACGAGCATCAGGCTCAATGGCAAATTCACCACGGCCAAAATAAGCCCCAGGCCCCAGGGCGTATCCAGTAGCCCCAAGTACTGGTAGGCCATGTACAAGGGAATTGCAAAGATGATCAGTGGCATGGCCCGCAGGTTCACGACCAGGGGCAGCAGCACGTGGTTTCCTACCCCTCTGCGCACCATGGCGTAGGCAGCCGGCAGGCTCAGCACAATGGGCAATACCGAGCCAATCAGCGCGGCAATCAGGCTGTTCTTCAGGAAGCCATACACATTCAGGCGCTCACTCACCGTGAGGACGGCCCGCAAGTTGTTCAGCGTGGGTTGTTCTATCCAAAAGCCCGGGTTGGTGCCCATCTCGGCAGCAGACTTCAGTGCGGTGACCGCCGTGCTGATGACCGGCAAGTTGAACAGCAGGGCGACGCTCAGAAATACACCCCAGCGCAGCAAGGAGTAGCCACGGCTCATGCTTTGGCTCCACGGCGTATCAGGCGGCTGCTGGCGTACAGCAGGCCAAACGCTGCCAAGAACAGCAAGATGGAGGCGGCCAGTGCCTTGCCCAACTGCGCCGACTTGAAGAATGACTCGTAGATGTAAATCGACAGGGACATGGTGCTGCCCCCCGGGCCGCTGCCCATGAGCACATAGATGTTGTCAAAGACCCGGAATCCGTCAATGCAGCGTATCAGCAGCGCGATGACCAAGGTGGGCAGCAACTGCGGCGCCTCAATGGCCCAGAACATGCGCCAGGGCCGTGTGCCGTCCACCGCGGCGGCCTCGCACATGTCGCGTGGTATCGCTTCGTAGGCCATGTAGAAAAGCAGCAACGTAAAGGGGGTCCACTGCAATACTTCGATCAGAAAAATGGTGCTGAACGCCCATTCGGTGCCCAAAAAGGAGGGGCTGCTGCCCAGGTACAGTTCCCAGTAGTAAGGAATGGGCCCGACGAATTCGTGCAGTACCAAGCGATACATCAGTCCCATCATCGAGGGGGCCACCATCATCGGCATCATCAAAATGGCCAAGGTCCAGCGGTGCTGGCGGATCAGGGGTGCCAGGAAGATGGCAAGAAAAAACCCCAGCGCCGTTTCCGCAATGGCACTGCCCAAGCCAAAGCGCAGCGAGAAGCCCAGTGATTGCCAGAAGGCATCGTCGCGCAAGACCTCCGCATAATTTTCCCAGCCACTCAGACGCGGGCTGCGTAAATTCTCGAAACTGATTTCAGAGAAGCTGTAGACGATGTTGAGTAGCGTGGGAAATCCCAGCATCAACAGCAGGAACAGCACTACCGGCAATAGCAGCGCCTGATTTTGGAAGCGGTGAGGCATGCGATACCCCCAGACTGGCCAGGGCGGTGTCTGGGGAAGGGGCGTGGTGATGGAGCTGAATCAGGGCTTGAGCAATTTGGCCATGCCTGCTGCGGTTTTTTCCAGGGTTTTTTCCAGGCTTTGCTTGCCGGACCAATACCCGGTGAACTCCTTGGCTTGCAGTTCATACACGCCCAATGCCTTGGCGGAAGTTGCGCCATTCATCATGAAACCGTGCCGGGTCGCATAGGTTCCCAGGGGCACCAGATCAGGCCGCTTGTCTGCCACAGCCTTCACTGCCGACTCCGACAAGCCAGGAGCACCACCGGCCAGCGCATAGGTGGTCATGGCCTCGGGCGTGGCCAACCAGCGCAGGAATTTGGCTGCGCCTTCGGTGTTGGTGCCGCTCGCATTGATGCCCAAGCCCAGTCCATGTACGTGAGTGAAGCGGCCTTGTGGGCCGGAGGGAGGTGCTGTGAATGCCGTTTTGCTGGCAACCTTGGGTGACTTTTTGGGGTCCTTCAGGTCGGCCGCTGCCGCGTTCCACTGCATCATGGTGGCCACTTCGCCGGACGCGAAAGCGGCATTCGCCTCTGCGTATTCATACGACAAGGAATCCTTTGGCGTGGTCCCGGCATCCAGCAGGGTCTTGTAGATTTGCAGGCCCTTCTTGTAAGCCTCGGAGTTCACGCTGATATTTCCGGATGGATCCATCCAGTCGGCTCCATACGCGCGCGGCAGCGAATGGAACACCATCATGTTGAACAGCAGGTTCTTGAGCTGCAACACAGTTCCGTAGCGGGTGGGGCTTTTCGGGTTGATGGCTTTGGTGAAGTACAGTGCCGTGGCTGCGTAGTCGTCCCAGGTCCATTCGTTGGGGTCCTTGGGCGTCAAGGATTGTCCCAGATACTTTTGGGCAATGGCAGCGTATTCGCCGTGTGCTGCCTTGTCCTTGAGCAAACCGTCAATCAAGTCGCTGCGAAAGTACATGAAGTGCAGGCTCAAGTCGGTGGGCACGCCGAACTGTTTGCCCTGATACTGCATGGTGCTGAGAACCGATTTGCCAAATAAGTCGGTCGCACTGACTCCCAGATCGACGGGTTTCATGAACGGCGCGTAACGGCCAATGGAGTAAGTGGCAATGAGGTTGGCATCAAATGCCTTGGTGCCCGCTGCCAAGTCGGCTTGCAGCTTGTCATAGAAACCGTCCCGGCTGAAGAAAATCAGCGCCACTTTGTCGTTCGCAGCCACGTCACTGCGTTCGTTGTAAACCTTGACCGCCGCGCGCAGCGCGGCCTCTTCGGGGCCGCCGGGCCAACCCAATACGGTGACTGCGGCCTGGGCCGCGCCCAGTCCGGACAGCAACAGGCTGCCGGCCAAGCGCGCCAGTTTCCTGGTCAAAGAAATACTCATGTCGTTTCCTTTATGGTTGGTGCTGAAAGTGGGTGGCGAAGTCTGATGCCCCGATGGCTCCCGCGTGAGAGCCCAAGGAGGCCGCGACGAGATGGGGTCGCAGAGCGTCCGAAGTGCGTACGAGATACTCTTGCACGCATTGCAGGTAGCCCGGCGCCAAGCCAATGCCACCGCCTAAAACAATGCAATCAGGTGCAAGAACGAGTTGAATGTGCGAGCACAGTGCGGCGAATCTGTGTGCCGAAGTGCGCACCAGGTTTTGAGCCCATGGGGCACCCGCATGGGCTGAAGCGAACACCTGCTGTGCATCCATGGCGCCGTGGCCCAGCGATGCGGCCTGCTCTGCCATCCAGCGTCCCGAGAGGGTGTCTTCCAAACGGACGGTTTCCTGGCCTGCGTCGCAGGTGGCGGCGCTCACGCCGAAATGTCCTGCTACGCCATGGCGTCCTTGGTGCAGGCGCCCCTGGAGCACGATGCCGCCCCCGATGCCCGTGGAGACGGTCAGGAACACCATGTCACTGTTCTTGCCCGCGCCAAAGCGGTACTCGCCCCAGGCAGCTGCCTGCGCATCGTTCATGGCCGTGGCCGGACACGCGAATTGTTCAATCAGCGCCTGCTGGAGCGGAAAGAACTCCGGGAATTGCAGCGTCTTGGGATTCAACGGACTCCACACGCCCTGGCTCACCAAGCCAGTGACCGCGGCGGCAACCAAACCAAATTCGCCGCGCCACGGTGCGGCCATCTCTGCAGCCTGGCGTATCCATTGGGCCGGGTTGACGCCTTGTGCCGTCGGCTGGGTGCGCACGTCCTGCACCGAAGCACCCCGCACCAAAGCGACCATGGTTTTGCTTCCGCCAATATCCAGCGCCAGAACGGGAGGGTGCTCAGCATTCGGCATAAGCACCCATGGTAGCTTGGGCAAACCACGACGTGACGACGTCGGGGCGGGTGATGGCGCTGCCCACCACCACGGCGTCAGCGCCTGCGCGAGCTGCTTGGGCGGCCAATTCGGGGGTATTCAAGCGCCCCTCTGCAATCACAAAAGATTTCAGCGTTCGCAATGCGCGCACCAAGTCCAAATCGGGCGGGTGCGGCACCGGGCCGCCGGTGTACCCGGACAGCGTCGAGCCCACGACGTCGGCACCCATGGCGAGCGCCGCTTGTGCCTGCGCCAAAGTGGCGCAATCTGCCATCGCCAAGCGCCCATGGGAGCGGATGCACGCGATCAGCTCGCGCACGGTGGCCGGCCGGGTACGGTCCGTGCAGTCCACGGCGATGATGTCCGCGCCGGCCAGGGCCAGAGCCTCTACGTCGTCCAGCAAGGGGGTAATGCGCACGGGGCTGTCGGCCAAGTCGCGCTTGATCAGTCCGATCACAGGCTCGGAATACGCCGTCTTGACGGCCCTGACCCGATCGACCCCTTCGATGCGCAGACCGGCAGCACCACCAGCCAAGGCAGAGCCGGCAAAACCAAGGACTGAATGCACGGAGTCCATGCTGCCCCCCGGGGTGGGCTGGCAAGAGACGATGAGGCGTTTGTGCAGCTGATGCAGAACGGAGGAAGGCATGCGCCGGATCATAGAGGACCGTTTTCTGCCAGCGGAAGCGGGCCAGCGCCTGCCGTGCACCGGCCGCGCGGTGCCCCGGGTGTGCGGGTCAGCGTGGCTGGAGCCGCATCTGCGCTGCCTGCGCGTGCGCCTGCAGGCCCTCGCCCTGGGCCAGTTCGGCGGCGATGGCGCCCAGCGTTTGCGCGCCGGCCGCGCTCACCTCGACGAGGCTGCTGCGCTTTTGGAAGTCGTACACCCCGAGTGGCGAGCTGAAACGTGCCGTGCCGCCGGTGGGCAATACATGGTTCGCTCCGGCGCAGTAGTCGCCCAGCGATTCGCTGGTGTACGCGCCCAGAAAGATCGCGCCGGCGTGCCTGAGCAGCGGCTCCCAGCGCTGCGGGTCCTGGCAGCTCAGTTCCAGGTGTTCCGGGGCGATGCGGTTGCTGATGGTGCAGGCTTCCGGCATGTCCCGCGTCAGGATCAGCGCGCCGCGGTCGTTCAGGCTCTTGGCGATGATCGCGGCGCGCGGCATGGTGGGCAGCAGGCGGTCGATGGCGCGCTGCACGGCGTCGAGATAGGCCGCGTCGGGGCACAGCAGGATGCTCTGCGCCAGTTCGTCGTGCTCGGCCTGGCTGAACAGGTCCATGGCCACCCAGTCGGGCGGCGTGCTGCCGTCGGCGAGCACCAGGATTTCGCTCGGGCCGGCGATCATGTCGATTCCCACCGTGCCGAACACGTGCCGCTTGGCGCAGGCCACGTAGGCGTTTCCGGGGCCGGTGATCTTGTCCACCCGGGGCAGCGTCTGCGTGCCGTAGGCCAGCGCGGCCACGGCCTGCGCGCCGCCGATGGTGTAGGCGCGCGTGACGCCGGCCACGTGCGCGGCGGCGAGCACCAGTGCGTTGCGCTCGCCCGGGCCCGACGCGGCCTGCCCGCCCGCGCCGCCCGTGGCCAGGCTGCCGCGCATGGGGGTGGGGACCACGAGGATGATTTCCTGCACCCCGGCGACGTGCGCGGGAATGGCGTTCATCAGCAGGCTCGAGGGGTACGCCGCCTTGCCGCCCGGCACGTAGATTCCCACGCAATCGAGCGGCGTGACCTTCTGGCCGAGCAGCGTGCCGTCCGCGTCGCGGTAGCTCCAGCTCTCGCCGCAGGCTCTTTTCTGCGCCGCGTGGTAGCTGCGCACGCGGGCGGCGGCGGCCTGCAGGGCTTCGCGCTGGGCTGCGGGAATGGCGTCGAAGGCCGCCGCGAAGTCGGCCTGCGTGAGTTCCAGCGCGGCCAGCGACGGGGCCCTGAGGCCGTCGAAGAGGGCGGTGTACTCGAGCACGGCGGTGTCGCCGCGCTGCTGCACGTCGGCCAAAATGGCGCGCACGCGCTGCTCGATGGCGGCGTCGGTGGTCGCAGATCCCCGCAGGAGCGCGACGAAATCGGCCTCGAAGCTGCTTGCGGCGGTGCTCAGGCGTGCGGGGGCGGCGGCCAGGGTCATGCCGTGATCCGGTTCGGCGCGGCCGTTGCTTCTGCGGGGATGGCTGCGGCAAACGCGTCGATGATGCGGCGCAGCGGCGCCTGTTTGAGTTTGAGCGCGGCCTGGTTGACCACCAGAAGCGAGCTGATGTCCATGATGCGCTCGACCTCGACCAACTGGTTGGCGCGCAGGGTGCTGCCGGTGGAGACCAGGTCCACGATGGCGTCGGCCAGCCCGGTGAGCGGGGCCAGCTCCATGCTGCCGTAGAGCTTGACCATGTCCACGTGCACGCCCTTGCCGGCAAAAAAGTCGCGCGCGATGCTGGTGTACTTGGTGGCCAGCTTCAGGCGCGCGCCCTGCCGCACGGCCTGCGCGTAGTCGAAGTCGTGGCGCACCGCGACGCTCACGCGGCAGCGGGCAATTCCCAGGTCCAGCGGCTGGTACAGGCCCTGGCCGCCGTGCTCGATCAGCTGGTCCTTGCCCGCGACACCGAGGTCGGCGCCGCCGTACTGCACGTAGGTGGGCACGTCGCTGGCGCGCACCAGCACCACGCGCAGATGGGGTTGGTTGGTGGGCACGATGAGTTTGCGCGGGTGCTCCGGGTCGTCCAGCACCGCGATGCCGGCGGCCGCAAGCAGCGGCCGGGTGGCGTCGAGGATGCGGCCCTTGGAGAGTGCCAGGGTGATCATGCGGACGCTCTTTCGATGTCGGCGCCGATGCCGCGCAGCTTGGCTTCCATGCAGTCGTAGCCGCGGTCCAGATGGTGGACGTGCTCGAGCACGGTCTCGCCGTCGGCCACCAGCCCCGCGATGACCAGGCTCGCCGAGGCGCGCAGGTCGGTGGCCGTGACCGTCGCACCCGACAGGCGGGCGACGCCTTCGATGACCGCGACCTTGCCGTCAACCTGTATCCTGGCGCCCAGGCGCAGCAGCTCGTCGACGTGCATGAAGCGGTTCTCGAAAATCGTCTCGGTCACCGTGGAGCGGCCCTGGGCAATGCAGTTGAGCGCCATGAACTGGGCCTGCATGTCGGTGGGAAATCCCGGGTATTCGGTGGTGCGAAAGCCCTGGGCACACAGCTTGGCGCTGCCCGGGCTTTGCACGCGGATGCCGTCTTGCACCGCCTGCACCTCGGCGCCGGCCGCGCGCAGCTTCTCGATCACCGCGTCCAGATGGTCGGCGCGGCCATGGCGCAGCAGCACGTCGCCGCCCGTGGCCGCGACGGCGCACAGAAAGGTGCCGGCCTCGATGCGGTCGGCGACCACGCGGTGGCTACAGCCGTGCAGCCGCTCAACGCCCTGAATGCGGATGCGGCTGCTGCCGTGGCCCTCGATGCGCGCGCCCATGGCGATCAGCATCTCGGCCAGGTCGGCGATCTCGGGTTCCTGCGCCGCGTTCTCGAGCAGCGTTTCGCCCTCTGCGAGCGCGGCGGCCATGAGGAAGTTCTCGGTTCCGGTCACCGTCACCATGTCGGTGGTGATGCGCGCGCCCTTCAGGCGCGTGCGGCCTGCGGATAGCCGGGCGATCATGTAGCCGTGCTCGAGCACGATTTCCGCCCCCATGGCGCTCAGGCCCCGGACATGCTGGTCCACCGGGCGTGAGCCGATGGCGCAGCCCCCGGGCAGCGACACCGTGGCCTCGCCGAAGCGCGCCAGCAGCGGGCCCAGCGCCAGCACCGAGGCGCGCATGGTCTTGACCAGTTCGTAGGGGGCCTCGGGCGTGCTGAGCACGCGCGCGTCGACGTGCACCGCGCCGTCGTCCGAGCGCTCGGCCGCAACGCCCATGTTGCGCAAGAGTTTGAGCATGGTGCGCACGTCTTGCAGCCGGGGCACGTTGTGCAGGGTCACGGGGTCGGCGCTGAGCAGCGCGGCGCACAGCTGCGGCAGGGCGGCATTCTTTGCGCCGGAGACCAGCAACTCGCCGTGCAGGCGGCGGCCGCCGCGAATCAGGAGTTTGTCCATCTCGAAAAAGCGTTCACTGCGCCTGTGCGGCCCATTCTGCGGGGGTGAAGGTTTTCATCGACAGCGCGTGCACCTCATCGGTGTGCATTCTTGCGCCCAGCGTGGCGTACACGCGCTGGTGGCGCGCGATGGCGCGCTGGCCCTCGAACTCGGCCGAGACGATGGTCGCGTACCAGTGGCGGCCATCGCCTTCGAGCGTGATGTGCTCGCAGGCCATGCCGGATGCGATGAGTTTCCTGATTTCTTCGGCGGTCATGGTGCCCGGTGTTTTCAGTGGCGGATTTTGTAGCCCGTGCGCAGCAGATGCATGGCCAGGGCGCTTACGGCGAGCCAGGCCACGGTGACGACGGCCAGACTGATCCACGGCGAGCGGTCGCTCTGGCCAAAGAAGCCATAGCGGAAGCCGTCGATCATGTAGAAAAACGGGTTCAGGTGGCTCACGGCCTGCCAGAACGGCGGCAGCGACTTGATCGAATAGAACACGCCCGAGAGAAAGGTCATGGGCATGATCACGAAGTTCTGGAACCCCGCGACCTGGTCGAATTTGTCGGCCCAGAGTCCGGCGATCAGCCCCAGCGTGCCGAGCAGCGCGGACCCCAGGATCAGGAAGACCAGAATCCACAGCGGCGCAGCGAACCCGGGCCAGGCAAACGCCAGCGTCACCGCGAACACCCCCAGCCCCACCACCAGCCCGCGCACCATGGACGAGCCCACGTACGCCGCAAACCAGGCCCAGTGCGACAGGGGGGTGAGCAGCACGAACACCAGGCTGCCCATGACCTTGCTCTGGATCAGGCTCGACGAGCTGTTCGCAAAGGCGTTCTGCAGCACGCTCATCATCACCAGGCCGGGAATCAGGAACGCGGTGTAGCTGATGCGCTCGTAGACCTTCACATGGCCCTCGAGCACATGGCCAAAGATCAGCAGGTAGAGAACGGCCGTGAGCACCGGTGCGGCCACGGTCTGGAAGCTCACCTTCCAAAAGCGCAGGATTTCCTTGTAGAACAGGGTGCTCCAGCCGGTCATGCCTGTCCCTCCACAGCCGCAGCCGCAGCCGCAGGTCGGGACGCGTGCGCGCCGGACATGACTTGCAGAAACACGTCCTCCAGATCGGGCCGGCGGATCTCCAGGTCGTGCAGTTCGACCCCCGCCGTGCGCAGCGCCGCCAGATGGCCCTCGATGTCCACGGTGTCGTGCGCGGGCAATTGCACGACGCGGCCCGTGACGCGCGCCAGACGGGCCAGCGCCGGGGGCAGGGCGGAGTCGGTCTTGAATTGCAGCACGCTGCCCGAAGCCTCCTGGAGCAGCACGCTGGTGCGGTCCAGGGCCACGATGCGGCCTGACTTGAGCATGGCGATGCGGCCGCACAGGGCCTCGGCCTCGTCCAGGTAGTGGGTGGTGAGCAGCACGGTATGGCCCTCCCGGTTCAGGCGTGCAACGAAGTGCCAGAGGGTCTGGCGCAGTTCCACGTCCACGCCCGCCGTGGGTTCGTCGAGCACGATGATGGGCGGTTTGTGCACGAGCGCCTGCGCCACCAGCATCCGGCGCTTCATTCCGCCCGAGAGCTGGCGCATGTTGGCGCCGGCCCTGTCGGCCAGGCCCAGGTTCTCCAGCAGTTCGTCGATCCAGGCGCCGTTGTTCCGCACGCCGAAATACCCCGACTGGATGCGCAGCGATTCGCGCACGTTGAAAAACGGGTCGAACACCAGTTCCTGGGGCACCACGCCGAGCTTGCGCCGGGCCGCGGCGAATTCGGTCTGCACGTCGCAACCCTGCACCAGCGCGCGCCCGCTGCTCGCGCGCGCAAGGCCGGCAAGAATGCTGATGAGGGTGGTTTTGCCGGCCCCGTTGGGACCCAGGAGCCCGAAGAACTCGCCTTCCTCGATGTCCAGGCTGACCTGATCGAGTGCCTGCAGCGGACCTTTGGGCGTGGCAAAGGCCTTGGAGACAGCTTGGAAGGAGACTGCGGGCATAAAGCCTGCGATTCTAAGCTAATAAGGTTGCATTCGCCCCGGGCGCGCCCTGCCCGGCGCAGGCGTTTCGCATGCGGGAATCAACGCGGCGTGCTCAGGGGCAATGCTGCTTCCCCGGGCATGTCGCCCTGCGGGCTCGGGTCGAAGCTCGCGCCCGGCGGGAATTCCATGCAGGGGTTGATGGGCATGGAACCGTTGCGGTACATGCCGGCGACCGTGTCCTCGCGCGCGCGCATGCCGCCGCGCAGGTAGCGATTGCGCTGCTCGGGGCGCGGCAGGTAGCGGGCCAGTTCGGTGAGCGCCATTTCGTAGACGCCGCGCTTGAACTCCACCACCACGTCGAGCGGAACCCAGTAGTCGTTCCAGCGCCAGGCGTCAAACTCGGGATGGCTGGTGGCGCGCAGATTCAGCTGCCAGTCGTGTCCGGTCAGCTGCAACAAATACCAGATTTGTTTCTGGCCCTTGTAATGTCCGCGGGCATCGCGGCGGATGTAGCGGTCAGGCACCTCGTAGCGCAACCAGTCCCGGGTGCGGGCCACCACGCGCACGTGGTCGGGCAATAAGCCCACTTCTTCGTGCAGCTCACGGAACATGGCCTGCTCGGGGCTTTCGCCCCGGTCAATGCCGCCCTGCGGAAACTGCCAACTGTGGGTGCGTATGCGCTTGCCCCAGAACACCTTGTTCTTCTGGTTGAGCAGGATGATGCCGACGTTCGGCCGAAAGCCATCCTGGTCAAGCATAATCGAAACCCCAAATTTTTAAACTGCGTCCATTATGCACGGCGCTTGGTGCGCGACAAGTGGGCGGCCTTGCCCTGCCCGGAATCGACCCCGATGAAAGCCTCCCAATTTTTTGTCTCCACCCTCAAGGAAGCCCCGGCCGACGCCGAAATCATCAGCCACCAACTCATGCTGCGCGCGGGGCTGATCCGGAAGCTTGGTGCAGGAATTTACAGCTACATGCCCATGGGGCTTCGGGTGATCCGCAAGGTGGAGCGCATCGTGCGGGAAGAGATGAACCGGGCCGGCGCGGTGGAACTGACCATGCCCGTGGTGCAGCCCGCGGAGCTTTGGCAGGAGACGCAGCGCTTCGACAAAATGGGTCCCGAGTTGCTGCGCATCCGGGACCGCCATGGCCGCGACTTCGTCGTACAGCCCACGAGCGAAGAGGTGATCACCGACATCGCGCGGCAGGAACTGCACAGTTACAAGCAGTTGCCCCGGAACTTCTACCAGATTCAGACGAAGTTCCGTGACGAGCGCCGTCCCCGTTTTGGCCTGATGCGCGGGCGCGAGTTCATCATGAAGGACGCCTACAGCTTCGACCGCGACCAGGCGGGCGCGAAGGCCAGCTACCAGGCCATGGCGCAGGCGTACCGCCGCATCTTCGACCGCTTTGGCCTGAGTTACCGCGCGGTGGCGGCGGACAGCGGCGCCATTGGCGGGGACCTGAGCGAGGAATTCCAGGTGCTCGCTGCGACCGGCGAGGACGCGATCGCCTACTGTCCCCAGAGCGACTACGCGGCGAATAGGGAGAAGGCTGCGGCCCTGGCGCCCGCGGGTCCCCGGGGCGCTGCCACGCAGGCCCTGACCAGGACCGCGACCCCGGGCAGCAGCACCTGCGCCGCCGTGGCCGAACTGCTGGGCGTCCCGCTGCAGACCACGGTCAAGTCCCTGGTTCTGGCAACGGACGAGGGCAGCAAGAGCCAAGTCTGGTTGCTGCTGCTGCGCGGCGACCACGAGATGAACGAGATCAAGGTGGCCAAGGTGCCGGGGCTGGACGCGGGCTTTCGCTTCGCCACGCGGGACGAAATCGAAGACCACTTTGGCTGCCCGCCCGGCTACCTGGGCCCCATCGGCCTGAAGAAGCCGCTCAGGATCGTCGCCGACCGCGAAGTG
>NZ_AFAL01000044.1 GCF_000193225.1 Verminephrobacter aporrectodeae subsp. tuberculatae At4
ACGCTCATGGCATTCGCGGATGTCGCTGATCGCCGCAGCGTATTTTTCGCGGGTGGTTTTGTACACGCGGTCGAGCTGGTCGTCGCGCCGGCTCGGGCGGTTCGGGGGAATGACCATGGTTTCCAGGCCGTAGATTTCCTGGAACTCGTAGGCCTCGGTGTCGGCCGTTCCGGTCATTCCGGCGAGCTTGCCGTACAGACGGAAATAGTTCTGGAACGTGATCGACGCCAGCGTCTGGTTTTCGGCCTGGATCTCCACCCCCTCCTTGGCCTCGACCGCCTGGTGCAGGCCCTCGCTCCAGCGGCGGCCCGGCATCAGGCGGCCGGTGAATTCGTCGACGATCACGATCTCGTCGTTTTGCACCACGTAGTGCTGGTCGCGGTGGTACAGGTGCCTGGCGCGCAGCGCCGCGTACAGGTGGTGCATCAGCGCGATGTTCGCCGGGTCGTACACCGACGCGCCCTCGGCGATCAGGCCCTGGCTGGCGAGGATGCGCTCGGCGCTCTCGTGGCCCTGCTCCGTGAGGAACACCTGGTGCGTCTTTTCGTCGAGCGTGAAGTCGCCGGGCTGGGTCACGCCCTCGCCGGTGCGCGGGTCGGCCTCGCCCTCCTGGCGCACGAGCAAGGGAACGACCAGGTTCATGGCGATGTACGTTGCCCGGTGGTCCTCGGCCTGGCCGCTGATGATCAGCGGGGTGCGCGCCTCGTCGATGAGGATCGAGTCCACCTCGTCGACGATGGCGAAATGCAGGCCTTGCTGCACGCGCTCGCGCGCCTCGTAGACCATGTTGTCGCGCAGGTAGTCGAAGCCGTATTCGTTGTTCGTTCCGTAGGTGATGTCGGCGCGGTACGCGGCCTGCTTTTCCTCGCGCGACAGCAGGGGCAGGTTGATCCCCACCTTCAGACCCAGAAATTCGTACAGGCGCCCCATCCACTGCGCGTCGCGCTGGGCCAGGTAGTCGTTCACGGTGACCACGTGCACGCCCTTGCCCGACAGGGCGTTGAGGTACACCGGCAGGGTTGCGGTCAGGGTCTTGCCCTCGCCGGTGCGCATTTCTGCGATCTTGCCGAAATGCAGCGCCATGCCACCGAGCAACTGCACGTCGAAATGCCGCATCTTCATGACGCGCTTGGAGCCCTCGCGCACCACGGCAAAGGCCTCGGCAAGCAGGCTGTCGAGCGCCTCGCCCCGGGCCGCGCGCTCCTTGAACTCCTGCGTCTTCGCGCGCAACTGCGCATCCGACAGCTTTTCGTACTCGGGCTCGAGCGCGTTGATACGGACCACCGTCTTGCGGTATTGCTTGAGCAGCCGGTCGTTGCGGCTGCCGAATATTTTGGTGAGAAGCTGGGTGACCATGCGCGCAGGGCCGCCGGCGTGCTGCCGTCCAGCGCGCCAAACGACCGAAATTCCTTGGATGAAATTGTGGGGTCCGGGTGGGTTTCCGACCGGGATCATCCGGACAGAAAACACCGCGGCGGCGATTTTACCTGCCCGCTGCTGCCGACCGGGCGGCCAACTGCGCGGCGCCGTCCGCGGCGCCGGCGCTGAGGAACTTCTGCGGGTCCTGGAAGACCCCCTGCACCAGAACCTCGAAGTGCAGATGCGGTCCGGTGGAGCGCCCCGTGCTGCCGATCTCGGCGATCTTCTGCCCCCGGCGCACGATGTCGCCCTGCCGGACCAGCGTGCGCGACGCATGCGCGTAGCGCGTGAGCAACTGGTTGCCGTGGTCGATTTCGACCATGTTGCCGTAGGCCGGATGGTATTCCTGCGTGACCACCACGCCACCTGCGGCCGCCAGGATCGGGGTTCCGGCGTCGGCCTGGAAGTCGAGGCCGGTGTGCAGCGCCGACTGGCCGGTGATCGGGTCTATGCGCCAGCCAAAACCGGAGCCCGCGGGCCGCCCCGCGACGGGCTCCTGGGTGGGAATCATCTGCTTGCGGATGCGCTGGTCGAGCAGCCGCGATTCGAGCACGGTCATCAGGTCCGAGCGTTGGCCGGCAAGGCGCTCCAAGTCGTCGAGCATGGACCCGAGCTCTTGCAGCGACAGCTTGTGCGCGCCCACCAGCACGCCGCCACGGCCATCGGTTTTCGGGATGTCTGCGGGCGCCATTCCGGCCAGACCCAGAACGCGTTCACCCAGTGACTCCAGGTGCAGCACGCGGGCCTGCATTTCCCCCACGCGGCGCGCCATGGCGTCAAGATTCGCGCGCAGGAAGCGGTCGCGCTCGGTCGCCCCGTCGCTCACCGACAGCCGCGCCAGCGGGTCGACGCCGGACCAGTCCGCGCGCGCGCCGCGCGCAAACACCCCGTGGTACACACTCACCGCGAGCAGCACGAGGCCCAGCACCAGCGCCAGACCCGCGAGCAGCAAACGCATGCCCGACAAATGAATGGCCCGGCTACGCGCCAGCCGGGTGTCCATGATAATCAAGTGCACTTGCAACCCTCCCCGCCCGAAGGCACCACACCATGCATCGCCGCCACCACGCCGTCACCTTGCAGCAGGCCAGCGAGGAATCCCCCGCGCTGGCCAAGCTCGCGGCGCTGGCGCGCGACTCCCGTGATCGGCTCAGGGCCATCGAATCGCTGATTCCTGCGGCGCTGCGCCCGGCGATACAGCCGGGCCCGATCGATGCAGACAACTGGTGCCTGCTGGTCAGGGGCAACGCCGCAGCGGCAAAAATGCGCCAGCTGCTGCCCGCCTTGCAGGCGCACCTGCGCAGCCGGGGCTGGGAAGTCAACGCGATTCGTTTGAAAGTCCAAACCTGAACCCCCTGCCGCTTGGCAGCAATCATGAAGGCGGAAAGCGGCGCAGATAAATGGTGCCGGTTGTCGGGATTGAACTGACGACCTACCGCTTACAAGGCGGTTGCTCTACCACTGAGCTAAACCGGCGCAGGCGGGATTCTATCGCGCCCAAATATCGTGCCAAGGATGTCCAAGGGGCTTACTTGACCCGCTTGAGCGCGGGGCGGGTGCCGCCGGGGATCGGGGGAGGTCGGGGGGGATCGTCCCCCTCCGGGTTGTCGTCGCTGGATACCAGATGGACCATGCGGGTCTGCGACGGCAGCGCGTCGGTGGGCGCAGGCCCGGGCGACGCGAAGTCACTGGCCGACCGGTCCGAAGGCGGCGCAAACGCCATTCCCTGGCCGTTCTCGCGGGCGTAGATGGCAACCACGCAGCCCACGGGAACCCGGATCTCGCGCGGCTTGCCGCCGAACCGGGCCTTGAATTCGATGAACTCGTTGCCCAGTTGCAGCGCGCTGGTCGCGTCGTAGCTGACGTTCAGGATGATCTCGCCGTTCTTCACATACTCGTACGGCACGTGCACGGAGTCGTCCACACGCACCGCGACGTAGGGCGTCAAGCCGTTTTCGGTACACCATTCGTACAGCGCGCGAATGAGGTAGGGACGCGTGGACGTTGTTTCCTGTGCGGTCATGGTGAATGCGGCAGTGGGGATGGATTGGATTATTTGCGCATGACCTTCTCGGAAGGGGTCAGCGCCTCGATGTACGCCGGGCGCGAGAAGATGCGCTCGGCGTATTTGAGCAGTGGGGCAGCGTTCTTGCTCAGGTCGATTCCGTAGTAGTCGAGGCGCCACAGCAGCGGCGCGATCGCTACGTCGAGCATGGAGAAACTGTCGCCGAGCATGTATTTGTTCTTCAGAAACACCGGTGCCAGCTGCGTCAGACGGTCGCGGATGTGCGAACGCGCTTTGTCCAGCGCTTTTTCATTGCCTTTGGTCGCGCGCGACTCGAGCACGTGCACATGCATGAACAACTCCTTTTCGAAGTTTAGCAGGAACAGGCGCACGCGGGCCCGATCGACCGGGTCACCGGGCATGAGCTGGGGGTGGGGAAAGCGCTCGTCGATGTATTCATTGATGATGTTCGACTCGTACAGGATCAGGTCGCGCTCGACCAGAATCGGCACTTGGGCGTAGGGATTCATCACGCCGATGTCTTCGGGCTTGTTGTACAGGTCGACATCGCGGATTTCGAAGTCCATGCCCTTTTCGAACAGCACGAAACGACAGCGGTGGGAAAAGGGACAGGTCGTACCCGAGTAAAGCACCATCATGGTGGGAGGCTCCTAAAAATCAAAAGAGTGGGAGCACGCCCACTCTGTTCATGTCCCCAAACACCCCACGCGATTTCGCGCGAGGTGCCTCGGCGCGTTACGTTACTTGACGTCCTTCCAGTAGGCGGCGTGCAACCTCCAGGTGGTGAGCGTGAGCAGGCCCAGGAAGATCAGCACCCACACGCCCACGCGCCGGCGGGTGTTTTGTCCCGGCTCGCCCATCCATTGCAGGTAGTTCACCAAGTCGGCGATGTTCTCGTCGAACTGCAAGGGCGTCATGCTTCCCGGCGTGACCTGCTCCCAGCCCTTGAACACCCGGGTCTTGTGGCCGTGGCTTTCATGCTCTTCAAACACGGGGTGGCGCTCGCCCTGCAACTGCCACAGGGCATGCGGCATGCCCACGCTCGGAAACACGAGGTTGTTCCAGCCGGTGGCCTTGGTGTCGTCGCGGTAGAAGCTGCGCAAAAAGGTGTACAGGTAGTCGGCGCCCGTTCCGCCGTGGCCCGCGCGCGAGCGCGCGATCAGGGTCAGGTCGGGCGGGTTGGCGCCAAACCATTCCTTGGCCTGCTTGGGGTCGATCGCGGCCTTCATGGTCTCGCCGACCTTGTCGGTGGTGAACAGCAGGTTGTCCTTGATCTGCTGCTCCGTGAGGCCGATGTCGCGCAGGCGGTTGAAGCGCATGAACGCGGCCGAATGGCAGTTCAGGCAGTAGTTGACGAAGAGCTTGGCGCCGTTCTGCAGCGACGCCAAGTCGGTGGTCTGCTTCGGCGCCCGGTCCCAGGAGATGGCCTCGTCGCCGGCGGCGTGCACGACACCGGCAGCCAAGCCGAATGCGGCGATCAGCGTGCGGATGATTTTTTTCATGGTGCGTGGCTCTCCGGGATCAGTGCGCCACATACCGCACGCGCTCGGGCACGGGCTTGGGCTCGCCGATGCGGCTCCACCAGGGCATCAGCAGGAAGAAGCCGAAGTAAAACAGCGTTCCCAGCTGCGAGACGCGCTCACCGATGGGCGACGGTGGCTGCACGCCCAGGTAGCCAAGGACCAGGAAATTGATCACGAAGACGCCGTAGAGGTATTTGTGCCAGTCGGGGCGGTAGCGGATCGACCGGACCGGGCTGCGGTCCAGCCAGGGCAGGAAGAACAGGATGAGCACCGAAGCGCCCATCACCACCACGCCCCAGAACTTGGCGTCGATCGACAGCATCAGCGCCACGGCCACCACGGTGGTGCCGACGACTCCTGCCTGCACGACGCCGGGCAGTTTTGCCTTCAGCACGCCCAGGCCGGCGGCGGCCAGAACGCAGGCGATGAGCGCGTACACCATCTCGCTGGTGATGGCGCGCAGCATCGAGTAGTACGGCGTGAAGTACCAGACCGGAGCGATGTGCGCCGGGGTCTGGAGCGGGTCGGCGGGAATGAAGTTGTTGTACTCCAGGAAATAGCCGCCGAATTCGGGCGCAAAGAACACCACGGCGCTGAACGCCATCAGGAACACGCTGAATCCGAAGATGTCGTGCACCGTGTAGTAGGGGTGGAAGGGAACGCCGTCGAGCGGCTTGCCGTTGGCGTCCCGGGGCGCGTTCGGGCCCTTGATTTCCACGCCGTCGGGGTTGTTCGAGCCCACGTCGTGCAGCGCCAGGATGTGCGCCACGACCAGACCCAGCAGCACCAGCGGAACGGCGATCACGTGGAAGCTGAAGAAGCGGTTCAGCGTGGCGTCGCCGACCACGTAGTCGCCGCGGATGAGCAGCGCCAGATCGGGGCCGATGAAGGGGATCGCGGAAAACAGGTTCACGATCACCTGCGCGCCCCAGTACGACATCTGGCCCCAGGGCAGCAGGTAGCCCATGAAGGCCTCGGCCATCAGGCACAGGAAGATCGCACAGCCGAAAATCCAGACCAGCTCGCGCGGCTTGCGGTGGCTGCCGTAGATCAGGCCGCGAAACATGTGCAGGTAGACCACCACGAAGAACGCCGACGCGCCGGTGGAATGCATGTAGCGGATCAGCGAGCCCCCGGACACGTCGCGCATGATGTACTCGACCGAGGCGAACGCCAGGCTGGCGTCGGGCTTGTAGTGCATGACCAGGAAAATTCCGGTCACGATCTGTATCACCAGCACCGCCAGCGCGAGCGAGCCGAAGATGTACCAGAAGTTGAAATTCTTCGGAGCGTAGTACTCCGATATATGCGTCCGGTAGGCGTCGAACGCGGTCGGGAAGCGGTTTTCCAGCCAGTTCGCGAGCTTCGCTCCCGCCGGGGCGTTGGGGGAGATTTCCTTGAATTCAGCCATGGCGCGTTCCGTTCAGGCCTTCTTTTCTTCACCGATCAGCAGGCGCGTGTCGGAGAGGTACATGTGGGGGGGCACTTCGAGGTTGTCGGGCGAGGGCTTGTTCTTGTAGACGCGGCCAGCCATGTCGAACGTGGAGCCGTGGCAGGGGCACAGGAAGCCGCCCTTCCAGTCGTCGGGCAGCGAGGGCTGGGCGCCGGGCTGGAAGCGCTCCGAGGGCGAGCAACCCAGGTGCGGGCAGATGCCGACGCCGACGAAGATTTCCGGTTTGATCGATCGCGCCTCGTTGCGCGCGTACTCGGGGGTCAGCTCGGCGGGCTTGCGTTTCGATTCGGGGTCGGCGAGCTGGGCGTCGAGCTTGGGCAGTTCGGCGAGTTGCTCGGGCGTGCGCCGGACGATCCAGACCGGCTTGCCGCGCCATTCCACGGTGAGTTTTTCCCCGGGCCTGAGCGCGGAGATGTCCACCTCGACGGCGGCACCCGCCGCCTTGGCGCGCTCGGAGGGCTGGAAGCTGCTCACGAACGGAACCGCGGTCGCCACGCCGCCCACCACCCCGGCGCAGCCGGAGGCAATCAGCCATGTCCGTTTTCGGGGTCGATTGGAATGTCACTCATGGGAAGCCTCGATGAACATCGCTGGGTGGGAGTCAACCGGCAATTGTAGCGGAGTGAAAAGGGGTATTTTCCGGGCCCACGTCCCCTGCACGCCCGGGAGTGGCCTGCTGCTGCGCGCTGCGCGCCGATTTCAGGCGTGCGCGCTGGAGGGCTGCGCCGCCAGCGCGCGCGCCATGCGCACGGCTTCGATCAGGCTGGTGGCGTCCGCCACCCCCTGCCCGGCGATGTCAAAGGCCGTTCCGTGGTCGGGGCTGGTGCGCACCAGGGGCAGCCCCAGCGTCACGTTCACTCCCCTGTCCAGGCCCAGGTACTTCACCGGGATCAGCCCCTGGTCGTGGTACATCGCGATCACCACGTCGAATGCGGCGGCATGCTGCGGCGTTGCGCGCGCGCGCATGAAGACCGTGTCGGGCGCAAACGGCCCCTGCGCGTCCAGACCCTGCGCGCGCGCGGCGGCGATCGCCGGGGCGATGACCTCGATCTCCTCGCGGCCAAACAAGCCGCCCTCGCCCGCGTGGGGGTTGAGTCCCGCCACGGCCATGCGCGGCGCCTTCCCCAGGCTGCGCGACAGCGCGGCGTGCGTGATGTGCAAGGTCTGCAACAGCCTGTCGAAACTGAGCGCCGCGATGGCGTCGCGCAGCGACACATGGACGCTCAGCAGCACGGTGCGCAGCGCGTCATTCACCAGCATCATGCGCACCGGCATCTGCTCCAGCGCCAGGCCCCGGTGCGTTGCGGCCTCGGCCTGCAGCAGCTCGGTATGCCCCGCAAAGGCCAGGCCCGCCGCTGCCAGCGACTGCTTGTGCAGCGGCGCGGTGACCAGCGCCGCCACCTCGCCGCGCAGCGCAGCGCGTGCCGCCCAGAGCACGCTGGCGGCGGCGGCACGCCCCGCGGCGGCGCCGATCTGCCCCCAGGGCTGGGGGCCCGGGATTCCCGGCAGTTGCAGCACCGGAACGCAGCGCGGCGGCATCTCCAGCGCCCGCTCGGGAGCGCTGATGCGCGCCACGGGAAGCCCCGGAAAACCCGGGTGCCCGATCGTCTGCGCGGCGCGCCGCAGGGTCGCCAGATCGCCTGCAACGAAGCAGCCGCGCAGCGCGTCCGGTGCGTCGCGAAACGCCTTGACCACGACCTCGGGGCCGATTCCGGCGGGGTCGCCCTGGGTGATGGCAATGGTCTGCATGGGAGGCCGGCAGCATACACCGGCGGAAAACCGGCCGTAGTCCGCTTGCGTCATTGAAGCGAATAGAAAGGGGCGTCGTTGGGGCCGATGTATTTCGGTCGATACCAGTCCGCGTCGCGCAATGAGGACCCCACTTGATGGGCTACGCCGAGCACGGAGGCGAACAGCGCCATGCGGGTCGGGATGCCGGCATCAGTCTGCCGAAAGATCGCCAGCCGCACGTCCTGGTCGAGGTCGTTGCTGAGGTCGTTCGCGCCAGCGGTGCTGTCGCGCGGCAGCGGGTGCATGATCACCACTTCCGGCTTGCAGACGCCGTTCACCAATGCGCCGTCGACGCGGAAGTCTGCGCTGTAGTCGAACGCCGTCTCGGTGGAGGTGAACCGTTCCTTCTGGATGCGCGTGGCGTAGACCACGTCCGCGTCCTTCAGACCGACCGGCGCATTGTCCGTCTCCTCGATCCGGTGCCCGCGGCGAGCGGCCCGGTCGAGCAGTTCGCGCGGCATGGGCAAGCTGGGCGGGGACACGCAGACGATCGTCAGCCCTTCGTACAGGCTCAGCAGGCGCAGCAGGGAGTGGGCGGTGCGCCCATGGCGCAGGTCGCCGATCAGCGCGATGCGGCTGCCTTTGAGCGATTTGCCCATGCGCGCGAATTCGCTGCGCAGCGTATACAGGTCGAGCAGTGCCTGCGTGGGATGTTCCCCCCCGCCGTTGCCGCCGTTCAGCACGGGGACGTGGGTGGCGCTCGCGATCTCGTGCACAGCTTGTTCGTCCGGATGGCGCACGACCAGGACGTCGAAGTAGCCGCTCACCACCCGGCTGGTGTCGGCCAGCGACTCGCCCTTGGTAATCGACGTGACGGTCACCCCGGTGGTGTCCGACACCGCGCCGCCGAGCCGAAGAAAGGCCGAGTCGAAGCTCAGACGGGTGCGCGTGCTCGCCTCGAAGAACAGACTCCCCAGCACCGCACCCTCGAGGACGCGGCAGACTCTGTGGCCCCGCGCGACCGGTTGCAGCAGGTCGGCCAGGAGGAACAGTTCTTCCAGCATGTCCCTGTCGAAGAGGTCGCAAGACAGGATGTGTTTACCGGTGAGAGACATGGAGGTTCTTTCGATATGGAGGCACCACGCCTGATCCTGAGCCATGAAGAATGCACACGCTCTCAGCGCTTTTCCCGGTCC
>NZ_AFAL01000043.1 GCF_000193225.1 Verminephrobacter aporrectodeae subsp. tuberculatae At4
GAGCGAGGGCGGGCAGTCGATGAGGACGAAATCGTAGTCCGCGTCCGCCGGGGCCAGCGCGGCCTTGAGCCGCCTCTCGCGCTGCTCGAGCGCCACCAATTCCACCTCGGCGCCGGCCAGTTCGCGGTTCGCCCCGAGCACGTGGTAGCCGCATTTTTCCGAAAACACCGCCGCCTCTTGCACGGACGCGGATTCGAGCAGCACGTCGTACACCGTCAGCTCCAGCTGGCGCTTGTCCACGCCCGAGCCCATGGTGGCGTTGCCCTGGGGGTCCAGATCGACCATCAGCACGCGCTGGCCGATCCTGGCCAGACCCGCAGCCAGGTTGACGGTGGTGGTGGTCTTGCCAACGCCACCCTTTTGGTTGGCAACGCAAAAAATCTTGGCCATGTGGACGCCGCGGTTATTGTCTTATTCGGAGATGAGCAACTGCCGATCAGAAACACGCCCGTGATTCTTCGCGCATGCGGGGTTGGCGCGCATGCATGCGAATGGTTTTCCCGGAACGACCGCTGTGGCAGGAAGCGCAGCAAAAAAACGAGATGCCGAGTTTACGCTAGCCCGCCTTGTCGGAATCCGTTCCCGCCATCAAACATCAAACGGCGGGCCGCATCCAGACGATGCAGCGCTCGGCATCAAGGCCGGGCACCGCCAGTGGTTCCACGTGAAACACCTGCACGTCGGCGGGCAGGGCTGCGATTTCATCCGCCGGGTGCCGGCCCTTCATGGCCAGCCAAACGCCGTGGGGCTCGGCCAGTGCCGTGCGCGACCAGCGCACGAAGTCGGGCAGCGAGGCAAAAGCGCGGCAGCTGACGACGTCGAACCGCGCGCTCAGGGCCTCGACCCGCGCGTGCACGCCGTGCACGTTGCGCAGCCCCAGCGTCAGCGCCGCCTGCTGGACAAAGGCCGCCTTCTTGCCCACCGCGTCAACACAGTGCACGGCCACCTCGGGGCAGCAGATGGCGAACACCACGCCGGGCAAGCCGCCGCCGGAGCCCACGTCGAGCAGCCGAACGGTCTCGGGCCGCATGCCCCCCCCTGCCCCGAGACCAGCCGCGTGAACGTGGCGGCGCAGCGGCGCCACCGCCGCCAGGCTGTCGAGCAGGTGCTGCGTGAGCATCTCCCCGGGGTCGCGCACCGCCGTCAGGTTGTAGACCGCGTTCCACTTCTGCAGCAGGGCCAGAAAATCCATCAACTGAGCGCGCTGCGCAGCGCTCAGATCCAGCGCCAAGGCCTGGGCGCCCGATTCCAGCCGGGCGCTGAGCGCGTCGCGGCCGGTGTCGGTGGCCGTCATGCCGGCACGTCACTTTTCACCTGGGCGGAGGCCAGTCCGCCGCCCTTCTTCAAATGCACCATCAGCAGGGAGATCGCGGCCGGGGTGACCCCGGTGATGCGCGACGCCTGGCCCAGGGTTTCGGGGCGATGGCGGTTGAGCGCCTGGCGCGCCTCGATGCTCAGCGCCGTGACCAGCATGTAATCCAGATCCGCTGGCAGGCGCAGTTTCTCGAAGTGCGCGGCGCGTTCCACCTCGCCCTTCTGGCGGTCGATATAGCCCGCGTACTTGGCGGCGATCTCCACCTGCTCGAGAACGACTGCGCTCAGCGCGCCCAAGGTTTCACGTGAAACGTCGGCGCAGGCGTACCTGCCACCGTCGAGCGACATGAGGTCGGAGTAGCCCACTCCCGGGCGGCGCAGCAGTTCGAACAGGCTGTATTCATGCCCGATGTGTTTGCCCAAAACCCGTTCGGATTCGGTGGCCGGAAGATTGCGCGGGTTCACCCAGGTGCTCTTGAGGCGTTCCGTTTCGCGCAAAACCGCATCGCGCTTGCGGCCAAACGCGTCCCAGCGCGCATCGTCAACCAGGCCCATGCGGCGCCCGGCCTCGGTCAGCCGCAGGTCGGCATTGTCTTCGCGCAGTTGCAGGCGAAACTCGGCGCGGCTCGTGAACATGCGGTAGGGCTCGCTCACCCCTTTGGTGATCAGGTCGTCGACGAGAACGCCCAGGTAGGCTTGCTCGCGGCCAGGGAGCCAGGCAGCCTCGCCCCGGCATTGCAGCGCGGCGTTGATTCCCGCAAAAAGGCCCTGCGCCGCAGCCTCTTCATAGCCCGTGGTGCCGTTGATCTGCCCGGCAAAGAACAGGCCCCGGATTTGCCGCGTCTCGAAGTTGCTCCTGAGCGCGCACGGGTCAAAGTAGTCGTACTCGATGGCGTAGCCGGGGCGCAGGATATGCGCGTTCTCCAGCCCCGGCAGGCTGCGCACCAGATCGTATTGAACGTCGAACGGCAGGCTGGTGCTGATTCCGTTGGGGTAGACCTCGTGCGTACTCAGGCCCTCGGGCTCAAGGAAGATCTGGTGGCTGTCCTTGTCGGCGAAGCGCTGGACCTTGTCCTCCACGCTGGGGCAGTAGCGCGGGCCCACGCCCTCGATCGTTCCCGTGAACAGGGGGCTGCGGTCGAAGCCGCTGCGAATGATCGCGTGCGTGCGTGCGTTCGTATGGGTGATCCAGCACGGAACCTGCCTGGGATGCATTCGGGCGCTGCCCATGAAGCTGAACACGGGCAGCACGCCCTCGTTCACGCCGCCGGGCATGCCGTCGCCAGGCTGTTCCTCGCATTTGGAAAAATCGATGCTGCGCCCGTCGATGCGCGGGGGCGTTCCCGTCTTCAACCGGCCCTGCGGCAGCTGGAGCTCCTTCAGGCGCGCGCTCAGCGACACGGCGGGCGGGTCCCCGGCCCGGCCCGCGGGGTAGTGCTTCAGGCCCACATGGATCCGGCCGTCGAGAAAAGTGCCGGCCGTGAGCACCACGCTGCGGCTGCGAAAGCGGATTCCCAGCTGCGTCACGGCGCCCACCACCCGGTCGCCCTCGAGCAGCAAATCGTCCACCGCCTGCTGGAACAGCCACAGCTGCGGCTGGTTTTCCAGCATGCGGCGGATCGCGGCCTTGTACAGAACGCGGTCGGCCTGCGCGCGCGTGGCCCGCACGGCGGGACCCTTGGACGCATTCAGGATGCGGAACTGGATTCCGCCCTCGTCCGTGGCCAGCGCCATCGCGCCGCCAAGCGCGTCCACCTCTTTCACCAAATGGCCCTTGCCGATGCCGCCGATGGAGGGGTTGCAGCTCATCTGCCCCAGGGTTTCGATGTTGTGCGTCAGCAGCAGCGTTCCTTGCCCCATGCGCGCAGCGGCCAGCGCGGCCTCGGTGCCGGCGTGGCCGCCGCCGACGACGATCACGTCAAATTCCTGGGGGTACAGCATGCAAACGCTCCGGGGCCGAGGCCAATCAAGAAAAACACCCGGTGTGGGCAGGGCCCCCTACCGGTCCGCCAAGCGGCCTGCGATTTTCCCACTTTGCGCAAGCCCTGTCTGTTCCAGCAGCGCGGCGCGATGTTTCACGTGGAACCGAACCCGCCGCAGCACGCGGCTTCGACTCACACGCCGCGCGCCCGCTCCGCCCTCAGGTGTTCGCGCAGCTGCGCGAACTCCCCGGCGTCCAGCGCATCGCGCACTTCGCGCATGAGGTTCAGGTAGTAATGCAGGTTGTGCACGGTGGTGAGCATGGGGCCGAGCATTTCGCCGCAGCGGTCCAGGTGGTGCAGGTAGGCACGGCTGAAACCCTCGCGCCCCCC
>NZ_AFAL01000042.1 GCF_000193225.1 Verminephrobacter aporrectodeae subsp. tuberculatae At4
GTTGCGCGGGTCGGGCTTAACATCCTGGCATGAATCCCTTGCTCTCCCATCTTCATCCCTACCCGTTCGAGCGGCTGCGACAGCTTTTCTCCGGGGTGGATCTTCCCACGGCCTACCGCCCCATCAGCCTGGGAATGGGCGAGCCGCGCCACCCGGCACCGCCGTTCATCGCGGACGCGCTGAACCGCAGCGTGGGCGGCCTGGCCCAGTACCCGGCGACCACCGGCGCGCCGCCGCTGCGCGCCGCGTTCAGCGCTTGGCTGAAGCTGCGCTACGCGCTGACGCTGGACCCCGCAACCCAGGTGCTCCCCGTGAATGGCTCGCGCGAGGCGCTGTTCGCGTTTGCCCAGACCGTCGTCGATGCGTCGCGCGACAGGCCGGTCGTCGTCTGCCCGAATCCGTTCTATCAAATCTATGAAGGCGCCGCGCTGCTCGCCGGGGCCACGCCCCATTACGCGCCCTGCGATCCGGCGCGCAACTTTGCCGTGGACTGGGATGCGGTGCCCGACAGCGTGTGGCAGCGCACGCAGCTGCTGTACGTGTGTTCGCCCGGCAACCCCACGGGCGCCGTCATGCCCCTGGACGAGTGGCGCAAGCTGTTTGCGCTGAGCGAGCGCTACGGCTTCGTCATTGCCTCGGACGAGTGCTATAGCGAGATCTACTTTCGCGACACGCCGCCCCTGGGCGGCCTGCAGGCGGCGGCCCAGCTCGGCCGGGGCGACTTCAGGAACCTGCTGACCTTCACCAGCCTGTCCAAGCGCAGCAACGTGCCCGGCCTGCGCAGCGGCTTCGTCGCCGGCGATGCGGCGCTGATCAGGGCTTTCCTGCTCTACCGCACCTACCACGGCAGCGCCATGAGTCCGCTCGTGCAGGCGGCGAGCATCGCGGCCTGGGGCGACGAGCAGCACGTGCAGGAAAACCGCGCGCGCTACCGCGAGAAGTTCTCCCGGGTCACGCCGATGCTGGCCGCCGTGATGCAGGTGGCCCTGCCGGACGCGGGCTTCTACCTGTGGGCCAAGGTTCCGGACGCGCTGGGAATGGACGACGCCGAGTTCGCGCGGGCCTTGCTGGCCCAATACAATGTGACCGTACTCCCGGGCAGCTACTTGGCCCGGGAGGCCGAGGGCGGCAACCCCGGTGCCCAGCGCGTGCGCATGGCCCTGGTCGCCGAAACCGATGAATGCGTGGAAGCCGCGTCGCGCATCGTGCAATTCATCGAATCCCGGACCCCATCGCCCACTGCCCGCAGCGCCTGACAACAACATGACCGAACGCACGACCGACGAATTGCAAAGCATCATCGACAAGGCCTGGGAGACCCGCAGCAGCCTGTCCCCGCGCGCCGCGCCAGGGGAAACGCTGGACGCCGTGGAGCAGGTCATCGACGCACTCGACCGGGGCACGCTGCGCGTGGCCACGCGCGAGGGCGTAGGCCGCTGGACGGTGCACCAGTGGATCAAGAAGGCGGTGCTGCTGTCGTTTCGCATCAAGGACAACGCAGTCCAGCGGGCCGGCCACCTGGGTTTCTACGACAAGGTGCAGACGAAGTTCGCCCACCTGAACGAGGAGCAGATGCAGGCCACCGGCATTCGCGTGGTCCCGCCGGCGGTCGCCCGCCGCGGCAGCTTCATCGCCCGGGGCGCGATCCTGATGCCGTCGTACGTGAACATCGGCGCGTACGTGGGCGAGGGCGCGATGATCGACACCTGGGCCACCGTGGGGTCGTGCGCGCAGATCGGCGCGAACGTGCATTTGTCCGGCGGCGTGGGAATCGGCGGCGTGCTCGAGCCGCTGCAGGCCGGCCCGACCATCATCGAGGACAACTGCTTCATCGGCGCCCGCTCCGAAGTGGTCGAGGGCGTGATCGTGGAGCACGACAGCGTGCTCGGCATGGGCGTGTACCTCGGCCAGAGCACGCCCATCTTCGACCGCTCCAGCGGCGTGATCAGCTATGGCCGCATTCCGTCGGGGTCGGTCGTGATCAGCGGCAACCTGCCCAAGACCGCAGCGAATGGCGCGGCCTACAGCATGTACGCGGCGATCATCGTCAAGCGCGTGGACGCGCAGACCCGCTCCAAGACCAGCATCAACGATCTGTTGCGCGACTGAGCGGCGGCGCACACGCGCGCATCGGGGGAGGAACACCATGGGAACGATGAATCGGATTTTGCGCCTGATGAGCGAAAAAAAAGCGTCCGACCTCTTCCTGTCGGCGCATGCCCCGGCGCTGCTCAAGATCCATGGCGTGTGCGTGCCGATCAACGAGCAGATCCTGCCGCCCGAGGCGCCGCGCAACCTGCTCTCCGAAGTGCTCCCCCCGGATCGCATCGAGGAACTCGAGGAAATCGGCGAGCTCAACATGGGCCTGCTCTTGAGCGGTGTGGGGCGGTTTCGCATCAGCGCCATGCGCCAGTGCGGCAGCTACGCGGTGGTGATCCGCTTCATCGCGCAGGAGATTCCGGCGTTCGACACGCTGGGCCTGCCGCCCGTGCTGCGCGAACTGATCATGGGAAAGCGCGGC
Organism: Verminephrobacter aporrectodeae subsp. tuberculatae At4; assembly: GCF_000193225.1. Lineage (GTDB taxonomy): Bacteria > Pseudomonadota > Gammaproteobacteria > Burkholderiales > Burkholderiaceae_C > Acidovorax > Acidovorax aporrectodeae. Next base: position 2,522 of record NZ_AFAL01000042.1, read on the forward strand.
CTGATCCTGGTGGTGGGCGCCACGGGTTCGGGCAAGAGCACCACGCTGGCGTCGATGATCGATTACCGCAACGAGCGGGTCACGGGCCATATCCTCACCATCGAGGACCCCGTGGAATACCATTTCCGGAACAAGAAGTCGATCGTCAACCAGCGCGAGGTCGGCGTGGACACCCAGTCCTTGCAGACGGCGCTCAGGAACGGACTGCGCCAGGCGCCCGACGTGATCCTGATCGGCGAAATCCGCGACCGCGAAACCATGAGCGCGGCCATCTCCTATGCCCAGTCGGGCCACCTGTGCCTGAGCACCTTGCACGGCAGCAACAGCTACCACGCGCTCAACCGCATCCTGTCGTTTTATCCCGTCGAGGTACGCCCCAGCATGCTCGGCGATCTGGCTTCGGCGCTGCGGGCCGTCGTGTCCCAGCGGCTGGTGCGCGCGCTCGACGGCGGCCGCGTGCCGGCGGTGGAGGTCCTGCGCAACACCGACCTGGTCTCCGACCTGATCGGAAAAGGCGACTTTTTCGGCGTCAAGGATGCCATGGAGAAGTCCCTCACCGAGGGCTCGCAGAGCTTTGAGCAAGCGCTCGCGCGGCTCGTCGTGGACGCAAAAATCGACCGCAGCGAGGGCCTGGCGCACGCCGATTCGCCGAGCAACCTCATGTGGCGCCTGCAAAACGATTTTGCCCAGGGCGCCAAGGCCGCCCAGACCCAGGCGCCGAAAGATACGGTCGAAAAGCCTTCGTTCACCGAGATCGTGCTGGACGTCGTTCGGCCCGCAGCGTGAATCCTGAAACCCTTCCCACTCTTCATTCCCCCCGATGTCACGCACCCTGCAACTGGCTGAACAACTCATTTCCCGCCCCTCCATCACCCCGCAGGACGCCGGCTGCCTGGACCTGCTCGCCGAGCGGCTCGTGCCGCTGGGCTTTGTCTGCGAGCGCCTGGACAGCGGCCCGGCGCACGCGCGCGTGAGCAATCTGTGGGCAAAACACCCTGCTGCGCGCGCCGATCGGGCCGGCGGTGCGCGCAAGACCCTGGTTTTCGCGGGCCACACCGACGTGGTCCCGACCGGTCCGCTGGACCATGGAGCAGCGACCCCTTCGCTCCGACGCAGCGCGACGGCAAGCTCTACGGTCGCGGCGCGAGCGACATGAAGACCTCGATCGCGGCCTTTGTCGTGGCGCTCGAGGAGTTCCTGGCGGCCACGCCCGAGCCCGCGATCGGACTGTCCTTGCTGCTCACCAGCGACGAGGAAGGCCCCAGCGTGGACGGCACCCGGGCGGTCGTCGAGCAGCTCGCGGCGCGCGCCGAAACGCTCGACTACTGCATCGTCGGTGAGCCCACCGGCCTTGAGCAGACCGGCGACATGGTGAAGAACGGC
>NZ_AFAL01000041.1 GCF_000193225.1 Verminephrobacter aporrectodeae subsp. tuberculatae At4
ACGAAACGACGAAGGGCCACGCGCGGCCACCGAGACGCCGGGTCGCCCAGGCGCAAATCGGAACGGCGCAGGCTGCTGCCAGGGTATAACTCGTCGATACCCATTGAAGAAGGGAGATGGGCGCGTTCAGGCTGGCCGCCAGCTCGGGGATTGCCACGCCCATGATGGTCGTGTCCAGCAAGGGCAGACAAATCCCCGCAATGAGCGCCCAGAGGACGAATCCATGCTCCCGGGTCAATTTGGAAGACATTCTGGTCGAATCCGTTTCCTTGTCGATCATCACAATCTCACATGGCAATTTTTTAATCATCGGATGACCATAGCACCCAGTCATCCATGAAAATTCCGAAAAGATGCCATCTTCTATCGAAAAAACGCCATAAGACTGCGGCGGGATCCGCGCCGCCTCGTATGGAAACCAGCATGCACAATAGCCAGCTTGGGGGACGGGTCGCCCTGAGCCTGTCCACAGGTCCACCGGCTTGGTGTTGCGCATGGGAGTGCCTGATGGGTGTTGAAATGGAAGCGTTGTTCACCAGTGCGTTGGGTCTGCAAGTGCCATGCTGCCGTTGAATCCCGAATCGTTCCGCCCCTGCGCCGAACGGCCGGTGCGTGTCGTTGCGCGGGCAATGGGCATGCCGACGGAAATTTCCGCGCACCACCATCCCTGGGGACAGGCCGTGTTCTCGGATGCGGGGGTCGTTCAGGTGGAAATGGCGAACGTTGCCTTCATCGTTCCGCCGCAGCATGCAGTGCTCATACCGCCAGGCACCGAGCATTCCGCTGTCCTCTTGCAAGACGCGAGTCTTTTCTCGGTCTATGTGTTCCTGCAGGAATCAGGACAGGAAGCACGGCAGCGCTTTTGGGATCGCTGCAAAGTCGTCAGAGCCAGTCCCTTGCTTCTGGAACTCGTTCGGCGGCTGGTGGATGAGGACTTGCCGCACAGAGATACCGGGCGCTACCGCGCGCTCTGCGTGGTGGTGCTGGCGGAACTGCAAGACGCCAGGGAAGTCGGGATCGGCGTGCCAATGCCCACGGAGCGCCGCTTGCGCATGCTTTGCGAAGCGTTTCTCGCCGAGCCGCGGCAATCGAAACCGCTGGCACAGCTGGCGCGGGACGCTGGCGCAAGCGTCAGCACAGCGTCGCGGCTGTTCCGCGACGAACTGGGAATGGGCTTTCAGCAGTGGCGACGCCAGGCATTGTTCGCACGGGCGCTCGCGCTGGCCGCCGAGGGGATGCCGATGCAGCGGATTGCCGAGGAACTGGGCTACTCCAGCGCAAGCGCCTTCACCGCAATGGTCACCAAGACCTTCGGGAAATCCCCGCGCGAGTTCTTGTTGCAGCGGCCTTGACCGGCGCGTGTCAGTCCGGGGGAAGGCCCACGGCCTCGTTCGTTTCCCCGTACACGATGCGATCGTCAAACGACAAGAGCCGCTGATGAAGAATCATCGCTGCGCCAATGGCGCAGGCCTCGCTCCCCAGCCGTGATACCTCGATACGGGGCAGTGCGGGTGCGGGCACCAGGTGCTTGCGGATCGAGTCCACGACCTCCTGCTCGGCGTGCGTGTAGAGCGCCGCGACGGCGCCCCCCAGAACGATCCGCCCGGGATCGAGCACGCTGACCAACGAGGCGATGCCGCGGCCCATCCACCATGCCCACTCCGAGGCGGTTTTCCGCGCGACGGGGGCTTGCGCCGCAAGGGCTGCGATGAAATCCTCCAGCCCCTCGGCGCGGCCTCCGTGGTGCTTGTACCGGGCAAGAACGGCGTCGCGCCCGACGTAGCTCTCGAACGAGCCCGGCACCGGCGCCAGGGGGTTGAAGCCGTGCTCTCCGAGATGAATGTGACCGATCTCTCCGGCGTATCCGCTGTGGCCACGCAATAGCCTCCCCTGCGAAACCATGCCTCCGCCAATGCCCGCGTCGAGGTAGACGAACAGGGCGTCGGCGTATGCCGCGGGCAGTCGCCCGTAGAGTTCTGCTGCGGCGAACGCGTTCGCGTCGTTCTCCAATGCGAGAACGCCCGACCACTTGAGCTTGGCGGCGATCAGCGCGCGCACGGGCACGGTGTTCCAGCCCAGAACGGGGGCGCGCAACACCACGCCGTCACGGTCCACGAGCCCGGGGACGGTGACACAAATACCCCGGATCACCTTGGCATCCGGCAGTTGCCGGATCATCGCGCGCACTGCCGTACCCAGGGTCGCGATGCTCTCGTCCACGGCGCCCGGCCTGGAGCGGACTGCGACGGACCGGCTCCTGAAGGGCCGCCCCAGGAGGTCGAGCGCAACGACGGACATGTGGCCGATGCCGATGTCCGCTCCGATGAAGACCGAATGCGCCGGGTTGAGTTGAACGTGTTGCCCTGGACGCCCGCTGCGCCCGCCGGGCGTTGAGCCCGCAACCTCGCTCTCGAGGATCAGGCCCTGTTCGACCATGCCCGCAACGAGATGGCTCACGGTCGAGCGCATGAGCCGGAGTTCGCGCGCCAAGTCGGCGCGGGTCGTGGTGCCGTGGCGATACAGTGAATCCAGAACCCGAACTTCGTTGATGTGCCTGACGGCGCGTGGCATCGACATGGACAGTCTGCGTGCTGATCTGGGAGTAGGGGGGGGTGCCCCGGCTCTTGCATGCTGCCGACGCGGGACCGGGCAGTTTACCTGCGGCACCCGGCAGCCCAGGGGCCAGGCCCTGCAAGGACGGCGCCGCATGTCCGCGGGTTTTTACCTGGAGAATTTTCAGCGCGATCGTCTTATATTTGTTTTGGAAACAAACAAAATACGTCCACCAGCCGATCAATGCTCGGCGCCTGGATGGACGGGTGGTCCCCCATGACCAAAGCAGGAGACAAGCGCCATGAAATGGAATGTGATCAGGATCGCGGCAGTGGCCGCATGCACTCTCGGTTCTGCCGCGGCAAGCGCGCAGTCCGTCGAAGTGATGCATTGGTGGACGTCGGGGGGCGAGGGTGCCGCGATCGGCGTTCTGAAGAAGGACCTCGAGTCGCGCGGCATCCAGTGGATCGATATGGCGGTCTCCGGCGGGGGCGGGGAGGCCGCGATGACCGCGCTGCGGGCGCGTGCCGTCGCGGGCAATCCGCCGACTTCGGCGCAGTTCCTGGGCATGGCCGTCGTCGATTGGGCAAACGAAGATTTCCTCAGCGACCTGACGGAAGTCGCCACCAAGGAGAACTGGGACCGGTCCATCCCGCCAGCCCTGCAGCGCTTTGCCAAGTTCAAAGGCAAGTACGTCGCGGTGCCGGTGAACATCCACCGGCCGCACTGGCTGTGGATGAACGCCAGAATCTTCAACGACAACGGTCTCAGGCCGCCGACTACCTGGGACGAATTCAATGCCACGGCCGACAAGCTGAAGGCCAAGGGCATCCTGCCGCTGGCCATGGGCGGCCAGCCGTTCCAGGAAGCCACCGCCTGGGAAAGCGTCGTGCTGGGCCTGGGGGGACCCGACTTCTATCGCAAGGCGGTGATCGAGGCCGACCCCGCGTCGATGAAGTCCGCCACGATGCTCAAGGTCTTCGACCAGATGCGCAAGCTGCGCGGCTACGTGGATCGCAACTTCGCCGGACGCGACTGGAACCTGGCGACCTCGATGGTCATCAAGGGCGATGCCGCCATGCAACTCATGGGCGATTGGGTCAAGGGAGAGCTGATCGCCGCCAAGGGAACCCCGGGCAAGGAGGTCCTGTGCATCGTCGCGCCCGGAACCCAGGGATCGTTCCTGTTCAACACCGACTTCTTTGCGATGTTCAAGGTGGGCGGCGATCGCCGGGCGATGCAGCTCACGATGGCCTCGGCGGTGATGAACCCCACGTTCCAGGAAACCTTCAACTTGGCGAAGGGCTCCATTCCGGCGCGCAGCGACGTCCCGATGGACAAGTTCGACGCATGCGGCAAGCAGTCGGCCGCCGACTTGAAGGCGGCAACAGCGGCCAACCACGTCTACGGTTCGCTGGCGCACGGCCATGCGCAACCGGCAGCCATGCAGCGCGCCTACCTGGACGTGATCACCAAGCACTTCAACTCCGACATGTCCTCGAAGGACGCGGTCGAGGCGCTCGCCAAGGCCGTCGTGGCGGCCAGGTAATGCTCTGACTCCTTTGGCGCGGTGCATACCGGCGTGCCACCGTGGCACGTCGAGTCCACCGCGCTGCTGCCAAGGCCTGCATCCCCATGTCAACGCGATCCCGGTGGTTCGAGCAGCACATGTCCCAGCTCGCGCTCGGACCCAGCCTGCTGCTCATCACGATCGGCGTGTACGGCTTCATCGCGTTCACCACGGTCCTGTCGTTCACGGGTTCAAAGATGCTGCCCAAGCTGAGCAGCTTCGTCGGCTTTCTGCAATACGAGAGGCTGTGGGCGAATCCGCGGTGGTTGGTTGCGGTCGAGAATTTCTTCGTCTTCAGCATCCTCTACGTCGCACTCACGACGGTCCTCGGGCTCGGGCTGGCGATCCTGCTCGACCAGAGGGTGCGCGCGGAGGGATTCCTGCGGTCGATCTACCTCTACCCGATGTCGATTTCGTTCATCGTCACCGGCGTGGCTTGGCAGTGGCTCATGTCGCCCGAGCTCGGGCTCGAACGCGCCTTGCGGACCTGGGGCTGGGAGGGCTTTCGCTTCAACTGGATCAAGGACGAGCGCATGGCGATCTATTGCGTCGTGATCGCCGGAGTGTGGCAGGCGTCGGGCTTCGTGATGGCGCTGTTCCTCGCGGCGCTGCGCGGCATCAACGCGGAGATCATCTCGGCGGCCCGGATCGACGGCGCCGGCGGCCTGCAAATTCATCGCCATGTGATCATTCCCGCGCTGCGCCCGGCGCTGCTGACGGCGTTCGTGGTGCAGGCGCACCTGGCGATCAAGTCCTACGACCTGGTCATCGCGTTGACCCGCGGCGGACCGGGTTACGCAACCGAGCTCCCGTCCACCTTCATGTACGGGTTCACCTTCTCGCGCAACGAAATGGCGCTCGGGTCGGCGAGCGCGGTCGTGATGCTCTGCACCCTCGCGGCGATCGTCGTCCCCTACCTCGTATCGGAGTTGAAGCATGAGCCGCGTCACTGACGGCGCAGCGCCGCAGCGCCTGCGCCTGCGCGTTGCGCGGATAGCGCTGTACGCGGTGCTCGTTCTCGCGGCGTTCGGCTTTCTGGTCCCGCTGGTGGCGATGCTGTTCACCTCGCTGAAGACCATGCCCGAGATCCTCGGCATGGCGCCGTTCGAAGGCAGCACGATTCTCAGCCCGCCGCGTGCAATGTCTCTCGACGCCTGGGGGGCGGCCTGGTCCGGCGCTTGCATCGCCGTGGACTGCCAGGGCCTCAAGGGATATTTCTGGAACTCCATCGTCCTGTGCCTGGTCAGCGTGGCGATTTCGGTGAGCGTGGGTGCGGTCAATGGTTATGCGCTGACCAAGTGGCGCTTCCGGTACGACAACGTCGTCTTCGTGCTGTTTCTGTTTTCCTGCTTCATCCCTTTGCAGATCGTGCTCATCCCGGCTGCGCGCTTGCTCGGCCTGGTCGGCCTGGCGGGCACGATGAGCGGACTGATCGCGGTGCACGTGCTGTATGGGATTGCGTTCACGACGCTGTTCTTTCGCAACTTCTACGTCGCCATACCCGATGAGTTGATTCGCTGCGCGCGCATCGACGGGGCGGGGTTCTGGTCGATCTTCCTGTTCGTGGTCGTGCCCATCTCGGGGCCGATCGCGGTCGTGTCGATCATCTGGCAGTTCACGTCGATCTGGAACGACTTCCTGTTCGGCGCTTCCTTTTCCGGGCCCGGATCACGGCCGCTCATGGTGGCACTGAACAACTTGGTGAACACCTCCACCGGGACCAAGGCCTACAACGTGGACATGGCCGCGGCCATGATCGCCGCGCTGCCCACGATGCTCGTCTACATCGCCGCAGGCAGGTTCTTCGTTCGCGGCCTGATGGCCGGAGCCGTCAAAGGATAGGCAACCATGGCTTCCCTGAAGATTGAAAACGTCAGCAAGCGCTTCGGCAGCGTCGGGATCCTGTCCGACGTCAACCTCTCGATCGACGACGGCGACTTCCTGGTGCTCGTTGGCCCGTCGGGCTGCGGCAAGTCCACGCTGCTCAACATCGTCGCAGGGCTCGAGCCGTTGAGCAGCGGCAGCATCTCGATAGACGGTCGCTCGGTGCAGAACCTGGAGCCGAAGGAGCGCGACATCGCGATGGTGTTCCAGTCGTACGCGCTGTACCCGTCGATGAGCGTCGCGAAAAACATCGCGTTCCCGCTGCGCATGCGGCGCCAGTCCGCGCAGGAGCAGGCGCAGAAGGTCCGGCAGGTCAGCGAGCTGCTGCAGATTGGCCACCTGCTCGAGCGCAAGCCGCAGCAGTTGTCCGGCGGCCAGCGGCAGCGCGTGGCGATGGGCCGGGCGCTCGTGCGCGACCCGAAGATCTTTCTGTTCGACGAGCCGCTGTCCAACCTGGACGCGAAGCTGCGCGTGGACATGCGCACCGAGATCAAGCGCCTGCACCAGCGGGTGAGGAAGACCACCATCTACGTGACGCACGACCAGATCGAGGCGATGACCATGGCCTCGCACATCGCCGTCATGAAGGACGGGGTCGTGCAACAGTTCGGCACGCCGTCGGACATCTATGACCGGCCGGCGAACACGTTCGTCGCGACCTTTATGGGGTCGCCGTCGATGAATCTGCTTCCGGCCACGGTGCAGCCAGCCGGCGGCAAGCTGAACCTGAGAATCGACGGCACCGACGCGCTGATCCGGATGCCCGCGCATCTGGCGCGGGGCGCCGCGGCGCTGAAAGCGGGACAGCCGGTGCTGTTCGGCCTGCGTCCCGAATGGTTCCTGTGCGGCGCGGCGCTGCCGGGCACCCACGTCGGCCTGCGCGCGGCGGTGGACGTGCTCGAGCCCACGGGGCCTGATCTGTATGCCGCGTTGCGTCTGGGGCCGCACGAGGTGATGGTTCGCCTGCCGGCCGACGCGCGTGTCTGCGTTGGCTGCGACGTGGACTTTGGCGTTGACCTGAGCAAGGCGCTGGTCTTCGATCGGGCAACGGGTGTCAGCGTCCAGTGAGGAACGCCGGAACGCGCGACCCAGCGAGAAAGAACCACACCATGTCGAAGAAGGAAGAACGTCGTTTGCGCGTAGGGGTACTCGGCTGCGGGCCGATCGCGCAGGCAGCGCATTTTGAGAGCTGCACCAAGGCCCGCAACGCGGATCTCTACGCCATCTGCGACGTGGCCGACGAACTGCGCGAGCGCATGGTCGCGACCCATGCGCCGCAGCGCAGCTACGCCGACTACGCCGCGATGCTCGCCGACCCCGAGCTGGAGGCGGTGATCGTCGCGACCTCCGACGCCTTTCACGTGCCGGCCTCCATCTTGGCGCTGCAGGCCGGAAAGCACGTGCTGTCCGAGAAGCCACTGGGCGTGACGGTCGAAGAAACACGGGCCTTGCAGGAGGCGGTCGCGAAGAGCGGCCAGGTTCTGCAGGTCGGCCACATGAAGCGCTTCGACGCAGGGCTGCAAGCCGCCAAGTCCTTCATCGACTCCGAAATGGGCTCGTTGCTCGCGCTCAAGGCCTGGTACTGCGACTCGACCCACCGCTACACGATGACCGATGCGCTACAGCCGCTGATGCTCCATAGCGCCGCGCGCCGCAGGCCGGCGCAGGACCCGAAGTCCGATATGCGGCGCTACCTGATGCTCGCGCACGGCTGCCACCTGGTGGACACGGCCCGCTACCTGGCCGGTGACATCGTGGCGGTGCAGGCGCGTTTGTCGGAGCGCTGCGCTGCGCGCTGCTGGTTCGTCGATACCGAGTTCGCCAACGGCGCGCTCGGGCACCTGGACCTGACCGTGGCCGTGCGCATGGACTGGCACGAGGGCTTTCAGCTCTACGGCGAGCACGGCAGCGTGATCGCGAAAACCTACAACCCCTGGTACTGCAGGAGCAGCGACGTGGAGATCTTCCACGAGAAGGACGCCACGACGCGCCGCCCGCTCGGCGCCGACGGCCACTTCTACCGGCGCCAGGTGGAGGGCTTTGCCGACGTGATCCTGCACGCGGCCCCCATGACTGGCGCGAACGTGCGCGACGGCGTCGAGTCGGTGCGCGCCATGGTGGCCATCGCGCGCAGCGCCGAGTCCGGTCGGCGCGTCCGGCTGGCCGACGTGCAAGGGGGCGTGTGATGCGCCTTGGCATCTTTTCCCGGACCTTTGCAGGCAGCGATCCGGCGACGGTCCTGGGCGCCGCGGCGCAAGCGGGCTTCACGGCTGCGCAATACAACATGGTCTGCTCGGGACTGGCCGCGATGCCTGAGGCCATCGGAGCGGACGTGGCGCCGCGGGTCGCGCGGGCTGCCAGGCAGACGGGCGTCGAGATCGTGGCGGTCTCGGGAACCTACAACATGATTCACCCGGACCGGAAGGTGCGCGCCGCCGGTCACGCGCGGCTGGAGACCCTGGCGCGGGCTTGCGCCGGCCTGGGGACGGCGCTGATCACCCTGTGCACCGGGACGCGCGATGCGCAGGATCCATGGCGCGGCCACCCGGACAACGGCACGCCGCAGGCGTGGCGGGACCTGCTCGAGTCGATGGAAAAGGCCATCGCGATCGCCGAAGCGTACGGGCTGCACCTCGGCATCGAGCCGGAGCTGGCGAACGTCGTCCATTCGGCACCGCGTGCGCGCGCGCTCATCGACCAACTCGGCAGCGCGCGCCTGCGCATCGTGCTCGACCCGGCGAACCTGTTCGAGCGCGCCACCCCGCAGGAACAGTGCAGCACCGTGGCCGCGGCCATCGACCTGCTGGCCGACCGCATCGCCATGGGGCACGCGAAGGACCGCCACGGCGACGGAAGCTTCGCCACGGCAGGCACCGGCGTTCTGGACTACCCGCACTACCTCTCCCGGCTCAAGGCCGTGGGCTTCGACGGTGCGCTGATCACACACGGCCTTTGCGCCGCCGAGGCGCCGGGCGTGGCCACGTATCTGAAGCGCGTGCTCGGCGAGGCCGGCATCCGGGTGCAGGCATGAAGTTCGATCGACTCGAACGCCGCTGGCTGACGCAAGGGGGGCTGGACCTCGCCTGCTACGACGCCGTGCGAGGCCGCGTGCCGGTCGTTCTGCAGCACGGCCTGTGCGGCAGCGCCCAGCAGACCGCCGAGGTCTTCCCCGACGACGACCGGTTTCGCCTGCTGACGCTCGAATGCCGCAGCCATGGCGCGTCGCCCATCGGCTCGCCCGGGGACCTCTCCATCGCGCGCTTCTCCGACGACGTCATCGCACTCATCGAAGCGCGCAAGCTCGCGCCGGTCATTCTGGGCGGTATTTCGATGGGCGCAGCGCTTTCCCTGCGCATCGCAGTGCGCCGGCCGGAACTGGTGCGCGCGCTGATCCTCGCGCGTCCGGCCTGGGTCACCGCGGCCCATCCGATGAATATGCGGCCGAACGCCGAGGTCGCCGAACTGCTGGCGCACGCGCCTGCCGAACGCGCCCGGGCGCTCTTCGAGCACAGTGCCACGGCGCGGCGGCTGGCCGCCGAAGCGCCCGACAACCTGACGACGCTGCGCGGCTTCTTCGCGCGCGCGCCGCAGGCGTCCACCGCCGAACTGCTCAGGCGCATCGCGGCGGACGGCCCCGGCGTGAGCGAGGACGCGGTGCGCGCCCTCGACGTGCCGGCGCTGGTGCTGGGCCACGCAGCCGACGCCATCCATCCCCTGGCCCTGGCGCGCAGCCTGGCGGGGTTGCTGGCGCGCTCCGAGTTCGTCGAGATCACCCCCAAGTCCGTCAACCGCGCGGCGTATCTCCGGGATATGCACGCCGCGCTGGCGGCATTCATGCAAAAGGTCCCATCGTGAACGCGCAAACGCACGTCGGCACAGGCCGGCTGACCCCGCTCTCCAACGCCACCCTGGGCGCACTGGGGGCCGCAGTGGCGGCTCCGGCCTATGAGCGCAGCCGCCTCCGGGCCGGCATCGCGCACATCGGCGTGGGCAATTTCCATCGCGCCCACGAGGCGCTCTACGTGGACCGCTGTCTGCACCGGCCCGGCCACGAGGATTGGGCGATCTGTGGCATCGGTCTGGGCGACACGCCCGCCGCACGGGCCAAGGCAGAGGCGTTCAAACGGCAGGACGGCCTCTACACCCTGAGCGAGTTTGCACCGGACGGCGCGGTCAGCAGCCGGGTCATCGGCGCAATGATCGAATACCTGCACGCGCCGAGCAATCCCGATGCGGTGCTCCGGAAGTTGTCCGATCCGGCGCTGCGCATCGTCTCGCTGACGATTACCGAGGGCGGCTACAACATCGACGAGGCCTCGGGCACGTTCGCGTTGCACGCGCCCGACGTCGCATCGGACCTCGCGGGCAACCCGCCGCGCACGGCCTTCGGCTTCATCGTGGAGGCGCTGCGGCGGCGCATGGAGTCCTCGGTGGCGCCGTTTTCCATCGTCTCCTGCGACAACCTGAGGCACAACGGAGACACGACCCGACTGGCCGTCGTCTCGTTTGCCCGGGCGCGTGACGCGCAACTGGCCGAGTGGATCAACGCGAAGTCATCGTTTCCCAACAGCATGGTCGATCGCATCGCACCGCGGGTGTCTGCGCCGCAGCGGCAGCAACTGAATGCCCGCACCGGAATCGACGATGCGCTGCACGTCGTCGGCGAGCGTTTCACGCAGTGGGTCATGGAGGATCGCTTCGGCGCCGGGCGTCCGGATTTTGGCGCCGCCGGCGTCGAGTTGCGCGCGGACGTCCCCGCATTCGAGGGCATCAAGGGCCGGTTGCTGAATGCCTCGCACATGCTGCTCGCGTACCCGGCGCTGCTGTGCGGATATCGGCTCGTCCACGAGGCCATGCAGGACGTGCGGCTCGCGAACCTGCTCGATCGATTCATGAGCCTGGACGTGATCCCGCTGCTCCAGGCGCCTGCCGGTGTGTCGCTGCACGCCTACAAGCAACAGGTGCTGAGCCGCTTCAACAACGCAGCGGTGGCGGATCAACTCCCGAGAATCGCGCACGACGGCGTGTCCAAGATCCCGGTGTTCCATTCCAGCACGCTGCGTGCGTTGGTCGATGCGGGGAGCGACATTCGGCGTGCGGCCTTCTTCCTGGCCTGCTTCCAGCGGTATTTCAAGGGGGTGGACGACCAGGGCCTGGCGTTCGCAGTGCACGAGCCGCAGCTGAGCGAAGAGGACCGGCAGTCCTTGCTCCAGGGCACGGACCCCCTGGCGGTTCTGCGCACGACGCCATTTCGGGCACTGCGTCTCTACGACGACATGCGCTTTGCCAGCGCGTTCCTTGCGGCCTCCGATGCCATCGAGAAAAGCGGTACGCGGCAGGCACTGGATGCCTTGCTCGCCGACCGGTAGTCCCCCGCCCCCCGCACCGAAAACGAAGAGATTGCACCGTGAACAGCCCCTGCGAAAACTGGTTCCATCGCCTGCCCGACGATCGGTTGATCGCCGAATTCTCCGTGTGGTCCGCGGACCTGCTGCGCATTGGTGAAGAGCTCGCACGCATCCGTCCCTGCGCCGACGTGCTGCACGTCGATGTGGCCGACGGGCATTTCGCGCCGGCCCTCCTGTTCTTCCCGGACCTGGCAGCGCGGGTCCGTGCCGCCAGCGACCTGCCCATGCACGTCCACCTGATGGTGGGCGATGCGATCCTCGCAGCGCAAATTGACCAGTTTGCAGACGCCGGGGCCGACGCCATCACCCTGCACGCTGAGTGCGCGAGCGTGGCAAGCGGCGCATTGGATCGAATCCGGCGGCGCGGAATCCTCGCCGGTCTGGCGCTCAAGGTCGAGACGCCCGTGTCCGAACTCGCGCCGTACATCGGACAGATCCACTTTCTGACCCTGCTCGGCACGCCGATCGGCGTCAAGGGCCGGGGGCTGCATGGGGACGCGCTGGAGCGCTTGAAGGAAGTGCGCGAACTGGTGCGTCGTGCGGACGTCGGCCATCGCGTCGTCGTCGTCGCCGATGGCGGAATTCGCCACGAGACCGTCCCCGGCCTGCGTGCCGCTGGCGCGCAGGCCGTGGTGCTGGGGTCGCTGGCCTTCGGCGACCCGGACTTGGCGGCGCGCATGCAGTGGCTTGCGGCGCAATGAGCGCTGCGTTGGCTTCCAGTTCGCGGGTGACGCCGAGCATGCCAAGAGATGCTGAGTTCGCACGCCACGGAGACTTGGCCGTCGGGGTCGATATGGGCGGAACCCAGATTCGCGTAGCCCTTGTCAACGGGCAGGGCGCCGTCCTTGCGCGCACCGCGACCGCGACGGACGCTGCGGGTGGGCCGCGGGCCGTTGTCCGGCAGATTCGGCAGCTCTTCGCCGAGGTCAGCCGAGGAGCGGGTCCGGCGTCGCTTGCGGGCGTTGGCGTCTGCATGCCGGGCCCATTGGACAGCGAGGCGGGCGTCGTTCTCGGCATCCCGACCTTGCCGGGGTGGGTGGACATTCCGATCGTGGCCTGGTTGCGCGAGGCGCTGGACCTTCCCGTCACGCTGGAGAACGACGGTGTCGCTGCGGCCATCGGCGAATGGCGCTTCGGCGCCGGCCGAGGGCTGAGCGACTTCGTCTACGTCACGGTGAGCACCGGCATCGGCGGCGGTGTGATTGCCGACGGCCGGGTGCTGCGCGGGCGCCGCCGCCTTGCCGCGCACCTGGGGCACATGACCATCCTCGCGCAAGGCGCGCCGTGCAGTTGCGGGAACCGGGGCTGCTGGGAGGCGCAGGCCTCGGGCAGCGCCCTCGGTGAGCTCGCGCGCAGGCTCGCGGCAGAGGCACCGGGCAGCGATCTGTTGCGGCATGGCCCGACAGTGACTGCGCGGCACGTGATGGAAGCTGCCCGCGCAGGCGACGCATTGGGCTTGCAGCTCGTCGCCCGGGAAGCCGAGTTCCTGGGGATGGGCATCGTGAATCTGCTGCACCTGTTCAGCCCGCAAGCCGTCGTCATCGGCGGCGGCGTGTCGAATGGATTCGATCTCCTGCACCCGGGGATCGAAGCGCACGTTCGAGCCTGCGCCCTGCCAGCCTTTTGCGCGGTCCCCGTGGTCGCCGCTCAGCTTGGCCAGAACTCCGGCGTCGTCGGCGCGGCCTGCCTCGTCCTTCCCCGGAGCGGCGAGCCGTGAACGATCCCCCCCATCCACGCGGACAGACTCCCGATGGATTCCTCAACCTCAAATGGACACACTCAACATGCGATTCAAAGGAAAGATGATTCTGGTGACTGGCGCAGCCAGCGGTATCGGCAAGGCCATTGCGCACCGCTTTGCCGAGGAAGGCGCCAGGGTGGCGATCGCGGACATGTCGCTGAGTGCAGCAGACGCGACCGCGGCGGCGTTGGCGCACGGAGCGTTTGGCATCGAGGTCGACGTCACCGCATCCGCTTCCATTGCGGCGATGGTCGAGCGGGCCTGCACCGTTGCCGGCGGCATCGATGTCTTCGTGAACAACGCCGGAGTCTTCGGCATGGAGCCGTTCCTGGACATCACGGAACGGGACTACGACCGCCTCTTCGCAGTCAATGTCCGGGGCTACTTCTTCGCCATGCAGGCCGTCGCAAGAAAGATGGTGGCCGCCGGCCGGCGCGGTGCGATCGTGAACATCGCATCACAGGCTGGCCGGCGCGGCGAGGCCCATTCAGCGATTTATGCGGCCACCAAGGCGACGGCAATCAGCCTGTCGCAGTCCGCGGCACTGGCGCTGGTTGGGCAGGGCATCCGTGTCAACGCCATCGCGCCGGGCGTCGTGGACACACCCATGTGGAAGTCCGTGGACGCGATGTATGCCCGCCTGGACAACACGGCGATCGGTGAAAAAACACGCCAAGTCCGTGCCGCGATTCCCAAGGGTCGCCTGGCCACTGCGCAGGAGATCGCGGCGGCAGCGGCGTTCCTCGCTTCGGACGACGCCGAGTACATCGTGGGCCAGACGCTGAATGTGTGTGGAGGCAACGTGCTGAGCTGAAGGGTTCGGAGCATGGGGGCGGACTCGGCTGCCTGTTGCGCCAGGCATTCTCCGTTGGGCCTCCCTCTGCCCGCAGCGCCGATTTTCTCTAAGTCTTTTCCAATTCAGGTACGAGTCTGAACGAGGGATGTGACTCTGGGGCAGCTCGAGTGGATTGATCGGGTTGAAAAGGGAAGTGTAAGGGCTGCATTTGCCCTCAGAGCCTGTGAAGATATATTGGTACGAATATTGCTTTTCTTTTGACATGCTCAGCACCACCACCAAACCCGGATCGAGCGGACACACGGACACCTTGTTTGAGAACCTGATGTTTTCGCCCGACAGCACAACGGCCCCGAAACCAAGACGGGACGCAAGAGCAGACAGAACGTGTTCGGGCAAGCGTGAACGATCAGGGTGCAGATGCGCCAAGCGCCGAGTCAGCATCCGGACAAGCAAAGGAGCATCGGTGGGCACTTCTTCTGTCGGACCCGTCCAGAGCAAGTTGCCAGCGTGATCCTGAGACATTGCGGAGTGCCACATGATGCAAGCTCTAGGGCCTGTCATCAAT
>NZ_AFAL01000040.1 GCF_000193225.1 Verminephrobacter aporrectodeae subsp. tuberculatae At4
GGCGCGGCGCTGCCACGGGTCAGCGCTTGCTCCCAGCGCCACCAGGCCAGGGCCAGCCGCCGCTGCGCGTCGCCGCCCGGCTGTTGCTGCAGGTTGCGGGCCAGAAAACCCAGCATGTCGTGGCGCTGCCCGGCTGGCGCCAACGCGGCGAAGCGCGCCCAGGCAGCGGGCGCGCGGCCCGCGGTGTCCTGGAAGAAGGAAGCGATCTGCGCGCTGCACGGAAGGAACACGCTGCGCAGCAGCAGGCCCGCCACCGCCTGCGGTTCGACGCCTGCGTAGGCGAGCGCCAGCGTCGCGCCCCAGGAGCCGCCGACCACCAGCCAGCGCGGCACGCCAAGCTGCGCACGCAGGCGCAGCAGGTCTTCCAGCAGGTCGGCCGTGCGGTTGTGCGCGGTCGCTCCGCGCGGCCGGCTCAGGCCGGCGCCGCGCTGATCGAGGCTGATCACGCGGTAGCGCGCCGGATCGAAGAAGCGGCGCAGCAGCGGCGAGCAGCCCGACCCGGGCCCGCCGTGCAGGACCAGCGCGCAAAGCCCCGCCGATGTACCGCTTTCCTCGGCGTGCAGCACATGGCCGTGCGACACGGCCAGTGCATGGCTGCGACACGGCGGCGAACGGGGATACAGGCCAGGGAGCACGGGGCCCATGGTACGCGCTCCGCCCTGCGCGGCGATTCATGAAAATCATGAAGCCTGATTCATGATTTCATGGCTGGAGCGCGCCGCCGCCGGGGGTCAGAATGCTCCGGGGGCGTTTCATTGCCCCCGCGGCTGCCGACCGGCAGCCGTGCAACGCTTCAGGAGACAGACCATGAAATGGGAAACCCCGACGGCCACTGACCTGCGCTTTGGCTTCGAGATCACGATGTACGTCAGCGCCCGCTGAAGTTGCCTGGCCTCGTGGCATCTTGCCCGGGTAGCGCCGGGCAAGATGCCGCGACCTCCTGCCTCCTTGCCCTCCATTGACCCATGCGCATCACCATCCTGGGATCGGCCGCGGGCGGCGGCTTTCCGCAATGGAATTGCAACTGCCGCAACTGCGCGGGCCTGCGCGCGGGAACCTTGCGCGCCAAGCCGCGCACGCAGTCCTCGATCTTCGTGCGCCCCGACGCGGGCGACGACGGCGTGCTCTTCAATGCATCCCCCGACATCCTCGAGCAGATCCGTAGCCAGCGCGCGCTGCAACCGGCGCGCGCGCTGCGCGACAGCGCCATCGCCGGCGTGGTGCTGATCGACGCGCAGATCGACCATGCCACGGGGCTGTTCATGCTGCGCGAGCGCACGGCGCCGCTGCCGCTGTGGTGCACCGACCCGGTGGCGCAAGACCTGAGCCAGGGCAATCCGGTGCTGCGCGTGCTGTCGCACTACTGCGGTGTGGCGCGCCAGACCATCCCCATCGACGGCAGCCCCTTTGAACTGCCCGGCCTGCCGGAGCTCAGCTTTCGCGCGCTGGCGCTCAGCGGCAAGGCGGCGCCGTACTCGCCGCACCGCGAGCATCCGGTGGCGGGCGACAACATCGGCGTCACGATCCGCGACCGCAAGAGCGGCAAGAGCCTGTTCTACGCGCCGGGCCTGGGCGCCGTCACGCCGCCCGTGTTCGACGCCATGGCGCAGGCCGACGCGGTGATGGTCGACGGCACCTTCTGGAGCGACGACGAGATGCTGCGTCTGGGCGTCGGGAGCAAGCGCGCGCGCGAGATCGGCCATCTGCCGCAGTCGGGCGCGGGCGGAATGATCGAATGGCTCAACCGGCTGCCCGCGGGCACGCGGCGCATGCTGATCCACATCAACAACACCAACCCCATCCTCGACGAGGACTCGGCCGAGCGCGCCGCGCTGGCGCGCGCGGGAATCGAGCCCTGCGAGGACGCCATGACGCTCCAGCTCTGAAGAAACGCACACACCATGCACGCAGACCGGATTCAGGACCCCCGCCCCGGCCAGAAGAGCGCAGCCGCGTGGAGCCGGGAGGCATTCGAGCAGCAGCTGCGCGCGCGCGGCCCCAGCTACCACATCCACCATCCGTTCAACGCCATGCTCAACAGCGGCCGCGCGAGCGCCGAGCAGGTGCGCGGCTGGGTGGCGAACCGCTTTTACTACCAGATTGCGATCCCGATCAAGGACGCGGCGCTGCTCGCCAACTGCCCCGACCGGGAGGTGCGCCGCGGCTGGGTGCAGCGCATCCTCGACCACGACGGCTTCGAACTCGGCGGCGTCCGGGACGAGGGCGGAATCGAAGCCTGGCTGCGCCTGGGCGAGGCGGTGGGCCTGGCGCGCGAGGAACTGCACGATCTGCGCCACGTGGTTCCCGCGCTGCGCTTCGCGGTCGATGCCTACGTGAACTTCGTGCGCCGCGCGCCGTGGCAGGAAGCGGTGTGCTCGTCATTGACCGAACTCTTTGCGCCCGAGATCCACCAGCAGCGCCTGGCCACCTGGCCGGCGCACTATGCGTGGATCGAGCCCACGGGGCTGGACTATTTCCGCAACCGCGTGGGCCAGGCGCGGCGCGACGTGGAGCAGGGCCTGGCGCTCACGCTCGCGCATTTCGACACCCGTGCGCTGCAGGAGCGCGCGCTCGAGGTGCTGCAGTTCAAGCTCGACATCCTGTGGGCCATGAACGACGCGCTGGCGACGCGCTACGGCCTGGACGCCGCATGAACCGCACCACGGCGCCGCTCACCCCCGAAAGCCGGCCGCGCATCGGCCCCGGCTTTCGCCTGCAATGGGAGCCGGTGCAGGAGCGCCACGTGCTGCTCTACCCCGAGGGCATGGTCCAGCTGAACACCAGCGCGGGGCAGATCATGCAGCGCTGCAACGGCGCAAGCACCCTGGCGGCGATCGTCGCCGAGCTCGAGCAGGTTTTCGCCAGCACCGGGCTCGAAGCCGAGGTGCGCGATTTCCTCGCGTTGGCGGCGCAGCACGGCTGGCTGCGCTGGGACGCATGACGCATGACGCATGACGCAGGCACCGCGCCCCGGCCCCCCGCTCTGGCTGCTCGCCGAGTTGACCTACCGCTGCCCGCTGCACTGCGTGTTCTGCTTCAACCCGGTCGATTTTGCGCAGCGCGACAACGAGCTGGGCACCGAGGACTGGCTGCGCGTGCTGCGCGAGGGCCGCGCGCTCGGCGCGGTGCAGTGCGGCCTGTCGGGCGGCGAGCCGCTGCTGCGCGAGGACCTCGAGACCATCGTTGCCGAGGCCAGTCGCCTGGGCTACTACAGCAACCTGCTGACCTCCGGCGTCGGGCTGAGCACGCAGCGTGCCGCCGCATTGAAGGCCGCCGGGCTGGACCACGTGCAGCTCTCGTTCCAGGATTCCACGCGCGAGATGAACGACTTCCTCTCGCACACCCGGACCTTCGACCTCAAAAGCCGGGTGGCGCGGATCATCCGGGACCAGGGCTGGCCGATGGTGCTGAACGTGGTGCTCCACCGCATGAACATCGGGCACATCGAGCGCATCATCGCCATGGCGC
>NZ_AFAL01000039.1 GCF_000193225.1 Verminephrobacter aporrectodeae subsp. tuberculatae At4
CAAACTCATGGGCGGCGTGTTCCTGAACGAATTGACTGAAGGCGGGCGATGAAAAACAGGAGTAATTGCCTTTGGTGGCATGCGCCTCGCCGGGTTCCGGGGTGAAACCATCGACGAAGCCCGACGCATCGGATGCGGGGTTGAAAACGCTGCCGTCCTGCAGGTGTTGCACATGCATGATCGGCCAGCCCGCCTGGCGGGCAAACTGCAGCATGCGGTATGCGTTCTTCAGGGACGCGCCAATCGATTGGATATGGAATTCGCGGCCCGCCGTGGTGTATTCGCGTTGAATATCGATGGCGACAAGAGATTTCATGGAGTGCACGCAGGGAGTTTCATGGGATCAGATAAGGCCGGCACGTTCATGATTTGTCTTTCGTTTCCTTGCCGTTGTCGGGGCGACACACTATCCGGACGGGTCCGATCATGGCTTCCGAAGCCCGTGCGCACAAACGATCTTTCGGCATGCATTGCATGCTTGGAAGGAATGCAAAAAGCCCTGCATGGCGTGGCCTCAAGGAGAACACGAAGTGAGCAGACCCCTACCTCCCTTGGACTTGCTGGTCGGGTTCGAGGCCGCAGCCCGTTTGCTGAGCTTTTCAAAAGCGGGCGACGAGGTGTTCGTGACGCAATCGGCGATCAGTCGGCAGGTGAAAAAGCTGGAGGAATACCTGGGACTGGCCTTGTTCGAGCGGCAGCACCGGTCCCTGGTGCTGACGGAGTCGGGACGGGTGTTGTTCGAGGTCAGCGGCGAAGCCCTGGCGCGGCTTTCCACCACGGTGGAAAGCCTGCGCCGGGGTCAGAGCGAGCAGGGGGTCAGAATCTCCACCACGTCCTCTTTTGCAGCGCTGTGGCTTGTCCCGCACCTATCCCGTTTCAAGGCGCAATACCCGGACGTCGCGCTGCATGTTTCGGCGGACAACAGGGTGCGGGATCTCTCCCACGGGGGCGCTGACTTGGCGGTTCGCTACTGTGCGCCCGAGCAGGCAATGAGCGTTGAGCACGTGCTGCTTTCGGGAGAAGACGTCTTCCCGGTTTGCAGCCCTGCATTGCTGCGACGGCGGTCTCTGGCGCGCATCGAGGACCTGGGGCAGCACAGCTTGCTGCACCTGGAAGACACGCAAAACGCCTGGCCATGGTTGCAGTGGACGCACTGGATCAGGGCCGCTGGCGGGAATGCGCAGGCGCTGGATGCCGGGCTGCGATGGAGTCATTTCGATCAGCTGGTACAGGCTGCCGCGATGGGGCATGGCGTGGCCTTGGGCCGCGCGCCGCTGGTGAACCACCTGCTGCATGAGGGCCTGCTGGTGGCGCCACTGAGCCAGCGCGTGCCGAGTCCCAGATCCTTCTTTCTGCGCTACGGTGCGCGCCGGGATGCCGCTGTGGATGCCGTCGCGACCTGGTTGCAGGAAGCCCTCGGGCAAGGGGCATGAGCCAGGGCTGCTGCGCGTTGCTGGCAGGTCCCAAGCCGACCGGACTCAGCCGCGCCAGACGCAGGCGGCCAGGCGTCCGCTGCCGCCCTCAGTGCCGCCGCGCCGGTGCGAAAAGAAGCGTGCGGCGTGGGACACGGTGCACCAGGGCGGCGTGCCGTCGTTGCCGTACAGCGCGGTGATTCCCAGCGCGCGCAGCCGCAGCCGGGCCAGGCCGGCCAGGTCGCACAGATATTTGCCGGGGGCGTCGCGGTGCGCCGCAAAGCATGCTTGCGCGGCGGGGTTGGCGCTGCAGAACGCGCTGCGCACCTCGGCGCCGACCTCGAAGGCGTGCGCGCCGATGCAGGGGCCGAGCCAGGCCAGGGTGTCTGCGGCGACTGCGGCGGGGGGGCTGGCATGGGACTCCTGCACCAGAGCGCAAAAATGCCTGAAAACCGATTCCAGCACCCCCTGCACGCCGTTCCCCGCCAGGCCGCGCCAGCCGGCGTGCGCGGCAGCCACCACGGCGCCCGAGCGGTGCGCCAGCAGCACCGGCAGGCAATCGGCGACCAGGATGGTGCAGACCATGCCGGGCGTGCGGCTGACGCAGGCGTCGGCCGCGGTGCCGTCGGGGCTGTGGCTGTCCAGATGCGCCACGGCGACGCCATGCACCTGCCGCAGGAACACCGCCCGGGCCGCCGGCGTGCGCGCCTGCAGGGCCGTTTGCAGCGTGCGCCGGTTGGCCTGCACCGCAGCGCCATCGTCGCCGACGTGGTCGCCGAGGTTCAGGCTGTCGTAGGGCGGCAGGCTGACGCCGCCGGTGCGCGTGGTGCACAGCGCGTGCACGCCCGGCGGCGCGTGCCAGTCGGGGACGAGCCAATCGGCCTGGGGTTCGGTCATGGGCAGCGTGGGTTCAGCCCGGCTCGCTGTCCGGGCAGGCCGAGGGCTGCGCCTTGCGGAACGCGGGCAGCGCCATGCAGGCGTGGAACACGTCCATGGTGCGCGGCAGGCCGTCCAGGGACAGGTTCAGGCGCTGGCCGTTGAAAATCTGCGGCACCAGGCAGCAGTCGGCCAGCGTGGGCTGCGCGCCCCAGCACAGCACCGAGGGCGCCAGGCCCTGGGCGGCGCGCTCGCGCGCGAACAGCGCGAGCTGGCGCTCGAAGGCCTCGAGCCCGCTGCGTACCCAGTGCTGGCCCCAGGCGGTCCGGGCCTCTTCGTCCACCCCGAGCGTGCGCGCCAGGTACTTGCGCACGCGCAGATTGTTCAGCGGATGGATCTCGCAGGCCACCATCTGCGCCAGCGCGCGCACGCGGGCGCGCTCGATCGGGGGGACGGGAAGCAGGGCCGGGTCGGGGCAGGTCTCGTCGAGGTATTCGATGATCGCCATGGATTGCGCCAGCGCCGCGCCATCGTCGGTCACGAGCAGGGGCACCAGCGCGTCGCCGACGCGGCTGGCGAATTCGGGCGCCCTGTGCTCGCCCTGGATGAGGTGCAGCGCAAGGTAGTCGAAGTCCAGCCCCTTGATCTGCAGCGCGATGCGCACGCGAAACGCGGCCGAGGAGTGGTGGTAGTTGTAGAGCTGCATGGGGGAGCGCGCCCAGTGGATTGGCGCGTCGAGCCAGTCAGAGCCGTTTGCGCTGCGCGCCAGTGTAGCCGCCCCGGGGGGCCATGGGCGCAGCGCAGGTCCATGGCACACTGCCACACCCCGGGTCGGTGCAGGGCTCGGGAATCCGCGTGATCGAGCAAGAAAAGAAAGGCCCCCATGAGCAGCTATGTGTTCTCGCCCGCGCCCGTGGTCAGCGTGCCCGTGCTGGGCCGCAGCGAGCGTTTTCCCGTGCACCGCGTGTACTGCGTGGGCCGCAATTACGAGGAGCATGCGCGGGAGATGGGCGGCAGCGGCCGCGAGCCGCCGTTCTTCTTCATGAAGCCTGCCGACGCCGTCGTGGTGTTCGACGCCGGCGCAACCGGCCCGTGGCCCTATCCCGACCGCACGGCGAATCTGCACCACGAGATCGAGCTCGTGGTGGCCATCGGCAAGGGGGGCCGCAACATCCCGACGACCGACGCGCCGCAGCATGTCTACGGCTACGCCGTGGGCCTGGACATGACGCGCCGCGACCTGCAAAACGAGATGAAGAAACAGGGCCGGCCCTGGTGCATCGCCAAGGGCTTTGACGCCAGCGCGCCCATCGGCCCCATCACCCCGGTGGAGCAGGCCGCCGGGGTGGAGCAGGCTGCCATCTGGCTGCGGGTCAACGGCGCCGAGCGCCAGCGCAGCAACGTGGCGCAGCTGATCTGGAGCGTTGCCGAGACCATCGCGCATCTGTCCACGGCCTGGGCCCTGCAGCCCGGCGATCTGATCTACACCGGCACCCCCGCGGGCGTGGGCGCCGTGCAGCGCGGCGACACGCTCGAGGGCGGCGTTGACGGCCTGAGCGCGCTGCGCCTGTGCGTGCGCTGAGGTGGCAGCGCCACCCGGTCCAATCCATGCAAAGAGTATTCGCAAAATCAACGCGCTGCAAATCCAGATCCCATTCGCTCTGTACAAACAGGGCGCAATGTTTCAGTAAAAATGTTTTGGAGCAAGAATGAAAAAACACCTTTTGGTAGCAATAATCCTGTCCTGTATGATTTCCGTGGCTACAGCGGCGAATTGGGAGTACGTGGGAGATTCGAGGAACACGGGAATGATCTACGTCGATACAGCCAGCATCGCAAAATCACCATTCGGCCGCAAGGCCTGGGTTCGGGTTGAATTTTACTCTCCGCAGGAGGTAAATAACAGAAAGCATTCCTCCGGAATTAGCTTATACCATTGCGACTGCCAAGGCAGATCACTTTCAGTAGTCAAAATGGCGTTTTATTCGGGTGACAATAGGTCGGGAGATATCGTCTATAGTTGGTCTGGAAAACCAACAAAAGATAGTCTGGAAGATGTAATGCCTGACACGGTCGAAGAGATGATTCTTGATTTTGTCTGTTCTTTTAAAAACTCCAAACGATGAATTCCTTATCAAAAATAACTCTGTCATTTGTGAAATAACTCAATTTGAATAAGCGAAGCACCAATTTTTTGATGCGTTCACATGGCGTTGTTGCACGATATTTGAAAATGGAAATTCCCGAGAACACCAATTCAGGCGATACGCACAGACTGTAGGCGGTTTGACGACCTTGGGCAGTTCTGGCGCGAGCAGCCCCCATCGGCATGATTGAGGCGGGATGTGCTTCGAGTACCCGACAACACGCTTTTACGAATACCCCATACAAAACCCGGCATGACCTACCGCAATCCCATCCAATATTGCCGCGCCTGCGGCGCCTCCGTGGCCTATCGCCTGCCCGACGATGGCGATACCAGACAGCGCGCGGTATGCCCCGCCTGCGGCACCGTGCATTACGAGAATCCGCTCAACGTGGTGGGAACGGTGCCGGCGCTGCCCGATGGGCGCGTTCTGCTGTGCAAGCGCAACATCGAGCCACGCCGGGGCAAGTGGACGCTGCCGGCGGGCTTTATGGAGTTGGACGAGACCACGTCCGAGGGCGCGGCGCGCGAGACCGACGAGGAGGCCGGCGCGCAGATCGAGATGGGGCCGCTATTCAGTCTGCTGAACGTGCGCGGCGTGGGCCAGGTGCATCTGTTCTACCGCGCCACGCTGCTCAGCGATCGCTTCAACCCGGGCACGGAGACCATCGAGGCGCGGCTGTTCGCCGAGGAGGAGGTGCCCTGGGACGAGATTGCATTCCGCACGGTCCGGGAGACGTTGGTGCGCTATTTCGCCGACCGCAAGACCGGCGCCATGGGAATGCACTGCATCGATATCGAATGAGCGCAGGGCCGGCGGGAAAAAGCCGTCAGCCTTGCGCGCCCGGGCTGGACAGCAGCGCCAGCATGCCGGCCTCGTCGAGCACCGCAATGCCCAGTTCCTGCGCCTGGGCCAGCTTGCTGCCCGCGTTTTCGCCGGCGACGACGTAGCTGGTTTTCTTGCTTACCGATCCCGTGACCTTGGCGCCTGCGGCTTCGAGCAGGTCCTTGGCCGCGTCCCGGCCCAGGGTGGGCAGGGTGCCGGTGAGCACCACGGTTTTGCCGGCCAGCGCCTGGGGCGCGCGCTCGGCCGGCGGCGCCTCCGGCCAGTGGACGCCGCAGGCGCGCAGCTGCGCCACCACCTCGCGGTTGTGCGCTTGCTGGAAGAAGCTGTGCAGGCTCTGCGCCACCACGGGGCCCACGTCGTTGACTTGCAGCAGCAGCTCCTCGCTGGCGTTCATGATGGCGTCGAGCGTTCCGAAGTGGCGCGCGAGGTCCTTCGCCGTGGCCTCGCCCACGTGGCGCAGCCCCAGGCCGAAGAGGAAGCGCGGCAGCGTGGTTTGTTTCGATTTTTCGAGCGCGGCGAGCAGGTTCTGCGCCGATTTTTCGGCCATGCGCTCGAGCGCGCTCAGCGGCTCCAGGTCCAGGCGGTACAGGTCGGGCAGGCTGCGGATCAGCCCTGCGT